>JAYVPE010000192.1:0-7579 GCA_043757575.1 Pirellula sp. | reverse complement strand
GTTTGCGGTCCTCGGCAAACCCGATTGGTTCGGGCTCATTGATTTAATGTGATATACAAAAATAGTAATTAGCCGTTGGGCGTTAGCCCCGGTTGTTGGCAAGTGAACCGACGCTAACGCGTTGCGGCTAATTAAATCAACAAGCCGGTTCGGGTTGGCCCTGACGCTTTCATCTCCGAATACCCTCCAATCCAATACGTTCTTTCTCGCGATGATTCGTTATCTGCTTCTACTACTGATCACCATTCTCTCGTACGCCACGATTTCGGTCGCGGAGGAACCCTCGCCAAGTGACGAGGAGATCCAATATTTTGAACGCAAAATTCGTCCGATTCTCGCCCTCCGTTGCTATTCCTGTCATTCCAGCGACGCAAAGGTATTGCGAGGAGGGTTGCGTCTTGATACTGCCGATTCGGTTCAGAAAGGTGGTGACAGTGGTCCGACACTGGTCGCCGGACAACCGGACGAGAGCCTGCTGATCCATTCGATTCAGTACGACAGCGACATTCAGATGCCTCCTAAAGGGAGATTGCCTGACGAAGAAATTAAGGAGTTGACGGAATGGGTTAAGCGAGGGGCACCCTTTCCAAAATCATCCGTTGAGCCCGATCAGAAGGCGCGTCAAATCAATTTCGATGAAGGTCGACGTTTTTGGTCGTTCCAGCCTCTCAATCAACATCCTCTACCCGAGGTCAAGGACAGCCAATGGCCCAAATCCCGTATGGATGCCTTCCTGCTATCTAGCATGGAGCGCGAGGGATTGGTACCCGCTCTGCCGACGGATCGGGAAGGGCTGATTCGTCGATTAAGCTTTGATCTGATCGGACTTCCGCCACTACCGGAGGACGTTCTAGCATTTGTGAATGATGAGTCACCCAATGCCGTTGAACAATTGGTCGAGCGACTCATGGCGTCGCCACAGTACGGTGAGAAGTGGGCGAGGATGTGGCTCGATCTCGCTCGGTATACGGATCGGACCGAGAGTTGGCTTTTGCAGGATGGACTAGCGCATTTGTACCGCGACTGGGTCGTAACCGCCTTTAATGATGACATGCCTTACGACGAGTTTGTGCGCCGACAATTGGCCGTTGATCTCATGCCCGGTTCGAGCCCGCGGGATCTGACCGCACTCGGTTTCGTTGGCCTTAGCCCGACCTATTGGAAGGAACTGCAACTGCCGTGCGAAATTATCAAGTTGATCGTGGCTGATGAATGGGAGGAAAGAGTCGACGCCGTAACCAGTACGTTCCTCGGACTGACGGTTGCGTGCGCGCGGTGTCATGATCACAAGTTCGATCCGATTAGCGCCGCGGACTACCACGCCCTGGCTGGCGTCTTCGCAAGTTCCAGGCAAGTAGGTCGCCCACTCGTTTCAGAAGAGCAGTATCAGCCCGTTCTCGCGGCGAAAGCTGAAGTCGCCAAACTCGAAAGTGAGCTCACTAAATTAAAAGCTGAAATGGTAAAAAGGGAAAAAGAGAAAGAAAAGGAATTGCAGGCCGCTAAGCAACAGAAGACGGCGGGCGAAACAACTGCCGTTCCAGTCGACACTGCAACCAAAGACACTGCAACCAAAGAGAACGCCCTGACACTGGAGGAAAAGCTCGAACAGTTGACGACCAAAATAAAGGAACTCCAAGCGGTACCGATGTTTGATGCGCCACTGACCAATGCGCTGTCCGAAGAATCCCTTTACGTCGAGAGGGCTGGAGCAAACCCGCAGGACGGAACACGCATTGTCTATCGTCCTGGACCTCAAGATTTACCGTTGTTTTCTCGCGGGGACCCGAATCGCCCTGGTAAGATCGTTCGCCGACGCTTCCTCACTGTGCTCACGCCCGAACCGCAGCCATATGAGAATGGGAGTGGTCGATTGGAACTTGCCCACTCGATTACTTCCGAGGCCGCACCGTTGGCAGCCAGAGTCATCGTTAATAGAATTTGGTTGACGCATTTCGGTCAAGGATTGGTTAGTACGCCAAGTAACTTCGGTGCCCAAGGGAGCCGACCTAGTCATCCCGAATTATTGGATGATCTGACCGCACGCTTCATCGCGAGCGGCTGGTCCATCAAATGGTTGCATCGTCAGATTCTCTTGTCGGCGACATGGCAACAGTCTACAAGACACTCGGACCATGCCAAGTCCATGGATCCAGGAAACCGCTGGCTTTCGCATATGAATCGGCGGCGGCACGACTTCGAAGCATGGCGAGACACGATGCTGTCAGCCAGTGGTGTGCTCGATTTGGCTACCGGTGGACCGTCGCGAGATCTTGACGAACTTGGGAATCATCGACGCACGCTTTACTGCACTATTCATCGACGCGAACTTTCCACAACGTTTCAAATTCACGACTTCCCGGATCCCAATCAGCACAGCCCGCAACGATTCTCAACAATTACTGCACTGCAAGGACTGTATGCACTCAATGGCCCCCTGATCGTGGAGCAGTCCCAAGCTCTTGTAAGCCGACTGCAACGCGAATATCCAAACGACGAAGCGGCTCAAATCAATCGTGCCTACTGGCTGCTCTTTTCTCGCTCACCAACCGCAACTGAGCAAAAACTTGGATTGGAATATCTCTCAGATTCTGCTGGCGAGGAACGAGCCAACCGCTGGAAACAGTACACTCATGTGCTACTGGCTTCGAATGAAATTCTCTTTCTGGATTGACGCCATGAAACTCGATGGACAACTTAACAGGCGACATCTGTTGCAACAGTTTGGTGGCGGTGTGGGAATGCTCAGTGCTGCCAGTCTTCTCGCAACCAACGGAAACATTGCCGCTGCGGAGGCAATGTCGGCCGCGGGTACACATTTCCCACCCAAAGCTAAGCGAGTCATACATCTGTTCATGAACGGAGGACCGTTTGGTGCCGATTTGTTCGATCCGAAGCCAGCTCTCCTTAAGTACGAAGGTCAAAAACCAATCGGGGCCGACCTGCTGACCGAGCGGCCCACTGGAGGCTTGTTAGCGTCCCCGTTCCGTTTTCGCATGCACGGTGAAAGTGGACTAGCGGTCAGCGAGTTGTTGCCGCATCTGAGTCAGCACGTGGATGAGATGTGCATTCTCAATTCGCTGCATGCAGATAATCCAAATCACGGTCCTGCATTGTTGCAAATGAATAACGGCACAATCACTCCAACACGACCCAGCATGGGCGCTTGGTTCCTGTACGGACTAGGAACGGAGAACGAAAATTTGCCCGGTTACATCGTGCTTTGTCCAGGTCGACCGGTGCGGTTTTCGATTCTTTGGAATAGTGCCTTTCTCCCATCTGCCTATCAAGGAACGTATATCAATCATTCTAAATTGGATCCGGAAAAGATGGTGCCGCACTTGCGGAACACACAGTGGGACGCGGCCACTCAGCGACGACAACTAGACCTGTTGCAACAGTTGAACGTTAACCATAGGGAGTTACGACCTGACGATTCTGCGCTGGATGCTCGAATAGCAGCTATGGAAACTGCTTATAAGATGCAGTTTCAGGGGAGCGAAGCATTTGATTTGGCTCTCGAAACCAAGTTGACGCACGAGACCTATGGAACAGGAAACTTCGCGAACGGATGCTTGCTCGCCCGTCGACTTGTAGAACGGGGCGTCCGATTTGTGCAAGTGTATTACGGCGACGGTCAACCGTGGGACACCCACTCGAACCACAATGAAACGGTAAAAAAACTGTGCAAAGAAATCGACCAACCAATCGCAGCGCTATTGGGAGATTTGAAACAACGAGGACTGCTCGAGGACACGTTGGTCGTTTGGGGAGGTGAGTTTGGTCGAACGCCGACCTCCGAGAACGGAAACGGACGCGATCACAATCATCACGGCTTCACAATGTGGCTCGCAGGAGGAGGCGTAAAAGGTGGCATGACCTACGGAGAGACCGATGAGTTTGGATTTAAGGCTGCAGTTAACAAAGTCCATGTGCACGATCTGCATGCCACCATCCTGCACTTGCTAGGTCTCGATCACGAACGACTTACTTTTCGGCATGCCGGACGAGATTTTCGACTCACCGATGTCTATGGAAACGTAGTGCGAGATATCCTTGCATGAAACTTGCGTCTGTTCTTACACCACTCTCCGAAACCAATTTGCGGCTCGCCTCGCAATGTGGCGTAGAGGGTATTGTGATCCGTTATCCTGGGCGCACACTGGAGGAACTGTCGGCGGCCAAACGATACCCGGAGCGATTCGGTTTGCAAGTGTTCGCCGTGGAGGGTTACTTGCCGATTGAGAAAATCAAGATTGGAGCAGACCATGATGGCCGACTATTTGCATTCGGTTACATCCGTGGTCTGATCCATGGAACCGCGTAGAAGCCATGCCCCGCATTACTGCTATCGAAACTGCAATTCCTGCGGAGATCATGCCGAACCTGATCCTGGTTCGAGTTCATACAGAAGATGGTTTCATTGGGTGTGGAGAAACGTACTACACACCTCATGCCATCGAGGGTTTGATTCACGACTGGATGGCCGAGCGACTGTTGGGGGCCGAATCGACAGATATCGAATCGCACTGGCGCTTTCTCTATGAGCGCTGCACCGCGTTTGGTGCCCCCGGAGCCGAGATGCGGGCGCTGTCGGCCATCGATGTAGCTCTGTGGGATATCCTTGGTCAAGTATGCGGTCAACCCGTTTGGAAACTGTTAGGGGGGTCGGTGCAACCGAGAGTTCGCATTTACAACACGTGCGGTGGTCCAGGCTACGGAGCGTACCAGCAGTCTACCCAGCGATTTGCCAAGCATCCCGGGTGGCCTGGTTATGGAGACCAGGGAACACCAGGACCGCTCCAGGACAATTGGTCTTCCTTTCATGCGGCGGGCGACTTGGCTGAAGAACTAGTCGCTGAAGGGATCGCTGGCATGAAGGTCTGGCCGTTCGATCGATACGTCCATCAAAGTGGCGGACTTTACATATCTCCTGGAGATGTGGAAGAAGGGATGAAGCCGTTGCGTGAGATTCGGGAGCGAGTTGGAAACGCAATCGAAATCATGATTGAGGGTCATGCTTTCTTCCAACTTCCATCGGCTTTACGACTGGCGGAAGCCCTCCGCGAGATTCGCCCACTTTGGCTGGAAGATGTGTTACGGGTCGACAACGTCGATACCTTGGCCGATTTTCGTCGTCAGTCAGGAATGCCGATCGCGGCGAGCGAAATGCTATTAGGCCGGGCCAGTTATCTTGCCTTGCTCAAGGCGGGCGCAGCGGACTACGTTATGATTGATCCAACTTGGTCGGGCGGGATCAGCGAGACTCGACGAATCATTGAACTAGCCCAAGCGTACAACATACCTGCAACGATGCACGACTGTACTGGTCCCTTGACGCTGTTCGCGGGATTACACTGTGCAGTCGCATCGGCAAACGTTGTATTGCAGGAAACGGTACGTGCGCATATCCGTACTTTCTACGAACGGCTGATTGACCGGCAGCCGATAATCGAGCAGGGTTATCTTCTTGCGCCAACGGATCCAGGTCTTGGAACGTCTTTCCTTTCAAGTATATTCCAGCCAGGCCAAAATAAATTTCGCCGCAGCCAAGTGAGTTAATTCGTGTCAACAAACGTTCGTCACCACATCATTGCCGCAACCACCTTGGCCGCAGTTGTATTGTATCTTGACCGCATCTGCATTGCGGAGATAGTCAAGCTCGACGAATTTAAAAACTCGCTTGCTCTCTCCAAGGAACAAACGGGCGCGATCATGTCCGCTTTTTTTCTGGCATATGCACTTGGCCAAGTTCCGGCGGGTTGGTTGTCCGATCGATTCGGAGCGCGACGGATGTTGCCGTTGTACATCCTCATTTGGTCCGTTTGTACCATACTGACCGGGCTAGCCACAGGTTTTTTTATGTTGATTGCAGTTCGATTACTGTTTGGTATAGCGCAAGCGGGTTGTTATCCAACAGCAGGTAGTCTCGTCAAGCGCTGGGTGCCCTTGCCCAGACGAGGGACGGCCAGCAGTATCGTTTCGTTCGGTGGTCGACTCGGAGGTGCTATTGCCCCGTTGTTGACAGCGTGGCTATTGAGAGACTATTTGACTTGGAGATGGGTCCTTGCACTCTACGGGTGCTCGGGCTTTTTAGTAGCTGCTCATTTCTGGCGAGTGTTCAGGGAAACTCCAGTAGAACATCCATACACTGATGAAGCCGAACAGGCCCTCATCACCGAGGGTGATACGGAGACTGCAAATACCGGCCCGGCCGAGTTCCCGCCATTTCTTCCCTTGATTCGCAGTGGGACGATGTGGTCGATGTGCGCCTTGCAGTTCGGTGTCAATATTGGTTGGGTGTTTCTAGTTACGTGGCTCCCAACCTATTTGAAAGATATCAAGCACGTTGATCCCAAGATCGGTGGATTGATGTCGACGATTGTCCTCGCGTCTGGAATTGTCGGGATGCTTTGCGGCGGCCCGTTGACGGACTTCACAACAAAAAAGCTTGGTCGCCGCTGGGGCCGATCGTTGCCCATGGTCATCTGTTATATCGTCGCGATCGCAGCTTATTTGTCGTGCCTTAAACTGGAGTCGGCATGGGCGTTCATTGCAGCGGCGTCGTTAGTGGCTTTCGTCACCGATATGAGTGTCCCAGCCATATGGGCTTACATGCAGGATGTGGGAGGCAAGAACACAGCCGCAGTCTTTGGTTGGGGAAACATGTGGGGGAATCTGGGGGCCGCAACAACGCCACTGCTGGTCCCTTTCGTTCTTGAACGATGGGACTCGAACGGTGACTGGCACGAAGCGTTTTGGCTCTTCTCTCTTGGCTACCTGGTTGCTGCACTCGCCGCGCTAGGAATTAACGCCAATCGTCGTATAGAGTGATCAACTATACTTCCTGCAACATTTCCATCGCATCGCCGAAGGTCTTCGGGTGCACGTCCATCTTGTCCATCATCGACATGAACAAACGGCATAGCTGGCGATCCGGTTTGTCCTTGTAGTCGACGACACGACCGCTCTGGATCCGGCCACCTGCGCCACCGAGCATGATGACGGGAAGCTGGTCGTTGTCGTGCTTGGCACCTGCCATCATACTGGAACAATGCAGCACCATCGAGTTATCCAGCAACGTGCGTGATCCTTCCTGGATCGAGTCCAGTTTTCCAGCAAGGTAGGCGAGCTGCTCTACAAAAAATTGGTTCACTCTCAACCAGTCTTCGCCATCGGAGTGCGAAAGAAGATGGTGGATCATGTAGTCAATACCATGACCCGGTTGTTCTGAACTTGATAAATTCGGGAAGCGTAACGCACTATGGTCATTGTTAAGCTTCAACGTCGTAATGCGTGTTGTGTCGGTTTGGAAACCGAGCACAAGGATATCGCACATCAAACGCATGTGCTCGGCAATGTCCTGCGGAATCCCATCTGCGGGTCGATCCATATTGGGATTGTCAAGCGTTGGTCGCCAACCCTGCAACTCGCCACGTTTCCCAGCATTCTCAATGCGATTCTCTACGTCGCGAACGGAATCGAGATATTCATCGAGCTTTCGCTGGTCACTGAGACTGATGTTTCGGCGAAAATCCTGCGCATCCGCCAACACGGCATCGAGCACACTCTTGTCCCCCGG
>JAYVPE010000191.1:0-7585 GCA_043757575.1 Pirellula sp. | reverse complement strand
GTACGATGCGTAAAACTCGTGATCATCTCCTGCCGACGCAGCCCGAGCCATTCTAACTGCATCCCATGCGCTATGTGCCGATGCATCAAAATCGTCTGTCAACGGTCCCATAGCATTGTCATAGGCAGCGTAAGCACCGGCTACGATATTGTTGTAGTCGGTATAGAAACCAGCGTACCAATGCTGTTCGCCTGCGGACCCGATGGTCGATGAAAGTGCCGCGCCTGCATCGTCCGAGCCGTTACGATAGTTTTTCCACGCCGCCGCCATAGCGAGTTGGTACGCCGTTTCTGATGCGGATGTGTTGCTAGTTTGGGATGCGCGATGAGCTCGATCACTGCTCTGTGCATCGCTCTTGCGATCATTTGAGTTTTCGGTCTTGGTCAATGAAAACCCAGCAAGGTTCAACGCATATCGATATTTGGCATCAGCCGCATCCGTTGCATATTTATCTCGAGCATCCGCTATCGCGTCCGTGCGGGTCCTTTCTGCGATTGCGGAATTGACGGCTTGATTACGTTTTGCCGTAGTCGAACTTGTTGTAAGAGAGTTCTCCGTAGATTGTATCGATTCCGCATAGCCGACTTCGGCTGTGCCGCTAGCTGTCGCCCAGTTATATTCTATCGTCCCCTGCAGAGCATGCATCGCAGACCAAGGTGAATCTGTAGCCGCATGCCAACTGTTCATTGCAATAGCATAATTGGTCGCTTCATTGATTCGGTAGCTCATCAGCGAGTTAGCATCGTCAACGGAGTGAATTCCGGTAAGTTGCGTTTGTTTGTCAGCGTATAACTTATTAACCGGCTCGGTTGCCTGCGCGTAGACCAGTTGAACCGATGAAAGTGTCTGCGATAGATCTCCACTGAGTGCAGTCGACTCAATTGTAAAGTCGTGATCGATGCGCGCAGTCTCTACATGATAGTCTTTTAGGTATCCAGCCAATACATTGGATTCAGTTTGCGATGCATCTTCAATATTTGAATCATAAGCATCGGATAGAGACCTTGTGGTAGCAGACCAAGCCGCGTTGATTCCGATGTTTGCGACTTGCAATGTGTACGAGGCATTTGTCTGAGCATGGCTTAGTGTGTTGCCAATCGACGCGGCAGACGCGGCAGGAATGTACTCGAAGTACCCCCCAGAATACCAATAATTCAGCCTAAGCGTTCTGGCTGCGACCATGGAGAGCGTATAGGCGTGATAAGCATCGGAAATCGTTGCTGCATATTCTGAGCCCTGATCCGCACTATCGTAAGAGCGAGTGTGGGTTGCATCGGCCATATTGCTTCGGAGTGCGTGCCGTGCGGCCGCAGAATTAACTGCGGCGGTGAAGATCGCTGTTGCGGGTTCGGTCCAAAAGGCTCCTTTTGCCGTAGCGCGTTCAAATGCCGCGTCTTTAACCGCTTGGACGAAATCTCGGGAATTAGTTCGATGGGCGTCCGCCACGGAATACGCGGAGCTTTTCGTCGCTTGTGAAATTGCGTTTGTATTGGCGATTTGTGCTGCTGATAGCGATTGATAGTAATGCAGTTCGTTTAATGCGGTCGCGAATTTGAAGGCTGTCCAGGAAGAGCCTATTAAACTGTTCCAATTACTTATCGTTGCAACCTTGGACTGAGCCTCGGCAATCCAAGAAGAAGCCCTCGCTGTTTCGACTGAATTGGTTTCAGTTTGCAGGTTGGAAGCAAGTTGTTTGTCGTAAGTGCATGTAGCGTCTGCGACCGCGAAGTCCTTCTTTCTTTTCGCTTCCGCCTTTGCTTTTTCCAGAGTAACGGTAGCACTGATTTTGATTCCTCTCAGCTCAGAATCGTGCGAGGCGACGGCATTATCATAGGTATTCGCAGCTGAACTACTCGATTGGGCAAACGTCATCTCCGCGTCCGCCATTGTTTTGTTGTATGCAAGAATAGACGGTCCGACGGTTGCGTCATAACTGTGACGAGCATTTGACACAGCGATTTCATATGCTTTCCCCGCCTGATGCATCGTTTGAACGATTGTAACCCAGTCTGCTCCCAAAAGACCCTGCGTCGAATTCCAGTAACTTTGCGAAGCGGACTGAATCGCACTATTCAATGCATCTTGAGCAGGCGTCGTCGTCGATGAGAGGGTTTGCCTCGCAGACACTCGCGCCGATGTATACGAATCTCTCGCAGACTGCAACGCGGTATTATATGTCTCTCGTGCGGCATTGAGATCGGTACTAGCATTCTGCTTTAAAGCATCACGATATGCTCTTTCTGCATCACGCAGGTCCGTATCGTACTGGTTGCCGGCGACCTTTACGGCCTGGTCGAAAGTTGACTTTGCTATCCTGTCCTGTCCGATTCTGAAAGACTTTGCGTTGCTTACGTCGTAATTGAAAGTATTTTTCGCAAAGGCGATTGCGGATTGGTAACTGGCGTCGCTCGAAAAATTGAATGCAGGGCCAGTGTAGGACGGAGTATCGACGGGAACGGCGGGCTGCGATTCATCGTTCGGAATTCGTAACGAATCCTTGTCTGGAGCAGTTGGCCATTCGATTGGCTCGAAAGGATAGCTCGTTGTATCACCCGACGTGCTAGCCAAAGAGGCTTGAAATGCGTTTGCCGCAGATTGCATGGCCGTTGCATACGCTTCGTTTGCGTTTGCAAACTGTTGTTGACGTTGCAGATCTGCTCCGGATACGGCATTGGAACGTGCTTGTGCTGCCTGATCAACCGCAGTATCAAATGCTGAATTGGCGTCGCTCTTCGTGCTCTGTAAAGTGTTTAATGCACTGGCTAGACTGCCTTTTTGCGCGGCCGCACCCTCTTGGTTTGCATTCGCAAAAGAGGCATAGGCGAGGGCAAGTGCTTGGGCCGTGGGACCATCGGGTTCCTGATGGAATACAAACCCAAACGATGACCAACTGCTGGTTGCGCCGGACGCAGTGTCCTTGGCTCGAACTTGCAATTCTACCCATCCCTCTTCTAAATTGGAGGGACTGTAGGAAAAGGAACTGCCCCATACAGATACCGTTCCATCGACTTGTCCATCATTATTTTTATCCACTTCAAGAACGATGGTGCCGGTCCCACTATTGCCGACGATTGTACCGTAGATGGTCGGCTCGCTTGTGCTCCGATCAGTACTAGAATTGCCGGTGTCATTTGCTAAAGCAATGTCTTTTACTTCGAGCGACGTGCTTGGCGTGCTCTCCAACGTAAAGGCGAAATTAGTCCACGGGCTTCGAATGGTCGCACCTGATGGCGAAAAGTCCTTAGTTCTTGCTGCAATGGTAATCGAACCGTTCGAGTGATTCCTTGGCGAGTAAGACCACGAGAGATCTGGTTTGACTATCGCAGTGTCGTCAACGATTCCGTCTTCATTTGTATCCAGTTCAATAGTGAGGAAATTGCTATAGGGAGCGCGATCCACTGTTCCCTTGATTCGGGAGTCCGTAGTTATTGCATCGGATGAACTACTACCGTCATCATTTACGAGAGAAACAGATGAGATAATAGCAGACGCAAAAGTTGGAACAGCGTAGTTCACTACAAATGACTGCCATTCGCTCGTAAGTACTTGATTGCTTGGTTCCGAGGTTGCGTGCGAACGTAACGCAATGAACATCGTACCATTTGCAAGACTCGGAAGAGCGATTTCGAATCGACCAAACCGGTCCGTAATTGCTGTGAAATCAGCGTAAGAATCGCCATTCACGTCCACTTCAATGTTGCGACCCTGTACATCGTGCTGGTAGGTCACTCGCCCGCTGACCTTTGGAATACTTTTAGCGGAGCCAACCGGATCAAATGCAACATTAAAAAAAAGTGGAGCGACATCTGTTTGATTTTGTACAACAAACGCGACCGACTGCCAGTTGCTCAGGAGATTTTGCCCAGACTCTTGGTCATACTTAACAGTTCGGAACGAAACACTTTGGCTTCCGGCCAGCGATGATTGCGTCTTATACAGAAAGGCCCCAGACGCATCCGAAAAAATCGTTGCGTCCACAGATCCATTGGATTGCTCATCAACCTGAATACTGACGTTCGCGTTGCTAACATCGTCGACGATTGTGCCCATAATGGAGTTGTTTTCGGTGACCCCGTCCGCGTTGGTGCCTGAATCGCTGAGCAAGCCAACGGATGCAATGGTCGCTACGGAAGCAGTAGAGTTGACGAGGGAAAAGTCTAGAAGGCTCCATGGACCAGACACTCGCTGGCCGTTTGAGTATTGATAGCCTACAGCGCGGGCCTGAACTAATCGCTCCCCGATAGCTAGACCTACAGGCGTAAAACGAAAGTTTCCATTCGCTCGAATTGCAGATGTTGCATCGACGATGCCATCGTGGTTCAGGTCGACTTCAATCGTTTCCGCTATCATTTCACCCAGATTAGTGATTTCTGCCGTCAAAGTCGGGTTCGTCGTCACGCGGTCCGTTTTATTCACCCCCGTATCGACAGCAAGTCTCAAATTAGCCAAGGACAATGGGGTGCTGTTTGGCGATTCGAACGTAAACGAAAATGCTGTCCATGGACCGACATCTACCGTGTCGACATAAGGGTTTCTGCGCTGAACACGAGCCGACACTTCGACACCGCCAAACGAAATTCCGGCGGGTCGGAAAATGAATTGGCCGTCCGACTGCGGTATGGCGAGTCCGTCAACAACTTGATCCCCGTTAAGATCGAACTGGACTTCGATACTTTGTCCCTCTAGAGGTGAGATCACACCTGTCAGTGCACTCACGGAGGAAATCTTGTCGGTTGCGGATACGCCTGTATCAACTAACAACCCAAGCGTGTTTTGGGGCAAATCAAGTGGTTGATAGTTAAAAGAAAAAGTCTGCCAATTGCCGAACGCGTCCTCATCTACAACGCCGTCGTATGCCTTGGAACGAACACCAATCGTGTGGTAACCTTGCGTAAGGCTTGTCGGGGTAATTGTGAACGTACCGTCATCAGAAATTTGGGCATCACCGTCTGCTTGTGAGTCCAGGTTTAGATCGAATTGTACCGAGACCCAGGCGGGCGTTTCAAACGGACCAACAAGCTTGCCAATGAGAGTAGGATCTGCCGTAATTAGATCTGTAGAAGATTCGCCGGTATCTTCACGCAGCCCCAGGGATTCAATTGCTGGCGACCCTTCGGCTGCGTAATTAAAAGTGTAAGACGTCCAACCACCGAACAAATTCATTCCATAGTCGGTATTCCACTCAAGAGCCCTCGCGCGAAACGTATGTGTGCCTGTTTGTAGGTTCGATGGTCGATATTGAAAGAGTAGGTTATTCCCGGTTGTCGTTTCGCCATCGATAACATTGTCGTTGTTATGATCGATTTGCACGCGAACCGCTTGCGAGAGCGGTGGAGAAAAGTCTGTACTTCCGCCGTTTCCGTTTGTGTTACCACCAGAATCATTTTCAAGTCCTCCGCCGCTCCCCGGTTCCTCGGAGCCATTTCCAAACGAATAGCCACCTCCTGAACCTCCGTTACCGTACCCGCCTGCCCCGACTCCACCAGAATTCCCATATGAACTCGATACAACGATCACGCGGCCGGAAATAGCAAGTCCATATTCATCATCGTCTCCGCCCCTGCCAATGTGATCCGACATTTCGTTGACGATATAGCCCGACATCGGAGGTGCAGTTATAGTAAAGGCGAACGTTTCCCACGCTCCAGCCACTCCAGATCCTAGATTTACGATGCGATACTTAAGCGTCACTGATCCTAAGTAATTCTCGAGTGATGGATCCGTTTTGCGAGGGTCATACTCAAAACGGCTGCCACTGGTGCCGACGATCACATTCCCATTTGCTGTGCCGTCATCGTCATGATCGAATTCAACCCGAGCAGTTCCGCCTAAAAAGTCGCCAAGCAATCGACCAACGATAATTGGATTTGCAGTAATTAAATCACCTGGGGTATCTGTATCCTTCTTCAAGTTGATTGGGTCGATTCGCATTGGTCCAACCGCTGAATCTGCCTCGACACTGTAGGTGAAGGCTTTCCATTCCGATGTGTCCAATAGAGTTCCAGCACTGCTAAACTGTTTTGTCCTATAACGGATGGAAACACTTCCAACGCGCTGCGCTAGTGCTGAATCGTATGCAACGGGGTCGTAAACGATACTTTGCGGAGACTGTGTCAACGTCAAGACACGCTCCGGCAAGAAATCTCCGTTGTGATCAAACTCCGCCTGAACGTATCCAGTTGACAATGTCCCTTGAAGCGTAGCCGCAATTCGCTGATCGTGGGAAATTCGATCAGTATTTGAGATGCCAGTATCGTTTACCAACCCAACATTTATCAACCTAGGAGTTGGGGCTGGAAGATCGTTGTCAAAGATTGCGACAGTACGAACTCTATCTACATCGGCGATGTAGTTCCCTGCAGCAGTATTGATAACGTGAACATCGAAATACTCGACTCCTTCAATGAGCGTGTCGTCGACAGGCAAAACTCCTATCCCCACAGTTTGCTGACCAGCCAAGAAAGTAATTGAGCCCGTGCTCGATGCCGAGCTGAATGTGCCATTATCGAGACCATAGTCGATCGCAAACTGTGCGGTACCTGTGTTAATCGAATAATTCACAGTAAGAGAACTTTGTGTGTTGCCTGACCGTCTCAACCGTATTTCACCTTGGTAATCTCCTTCCTTCGAATTCGTTGTTCCAGAGACAGTCACTACCGGCAAGGTATTTGGTGCGTCGTTGTCTAGTATCTCGAGGGTGGAAACCTCAGTACTTGTTGCCACGTCATTGGGAAGACTGTTTCCAGTAAGTTTTATACGAACCGTTTCCGATGCCTCCGGAAACAAGTCATCAATTGTACCGACATAGATGTAGTGTACGGATTCTCCGGGAACGAAGTCAAAATTGCCAGTAAGAGGAACATAATCATCTCCCGCAGTCGCGGAAGAATCGATCTGTACCGCATACGTGATGTTCATCGCTGAAATTGAATTCGAACGAGAGACCTTAAACCACCCCGGGGTTCCCCCTTCGAAGGCCGAGGCAGTCGCTGATACCCATACGGACTCCATAGGACCATAGCCGCCCCCCTGGCCTCCACCGGACATGCTTCCGGAACCTGAATTCGAACCATAGCCGCCGAATGGATACCCGAGATACCCTCCGTTTTCCCCATAATTGCCTCCTCCGGGTGGTGGAAACGAAGCTGGGTCTGCTGTCATCAGCTGCCTCGCCTCAAGTTGCTCAAGAAGGCTTCTTCTGAACCACATTCTTTTGGTTTGGGCTCTTGATTTCGTTATGCGCGTGCGAAAAGGAAAAAGAGGCATGTGTTTTCTCTTGAAGAAGTCGGGACGAGAGGGAGGTGAAGTGATTTTGAGTGAAATCTAACGTGTGAATTAGTTTCAATTCGAATGAATGCGATGAGGATCGCCATCATTCTCGCAACTTGGAACAAGGGATGTATGACGTTAAATTTTGTACAGGGCGGGTGAATTACGTAAGCAAAATTCTAGCGTATCTGTAACCGTTCACGGGGTGGGATAGAAATTTTTCGACCTGTGCGATTGGATTGCAAATCCGTCCATAACCCGACGCGTGAGCGAGGGATTTGTCGGTTTCCCTCGCTTACGCTTCGGGTTGTGGTTA
>JAYVPE010000190.1:0-7625 GCA_043757575.1 Pirellula sp. | reverse complement strand
CAGCGATAGAACCTACCTTCTTCGCCTTCCGAGTCGGCATCAAGCGACGCATAGAATGCACCGCCCGGAGCGGATAGTTCGCGAATCACAAAATCGCAAGTCCCTTCAGCAATCGTTCGGTATTCCTTTCGGTTGGTTGCTTCAAATGCAGTCGCGTAGAGTTGTGCAAGTTGACCATTGTCGTAAAGCATTTTCTCAAAGTGTGGAATGCGCCAGAATCGATCGGTACTATATCGGTGAAAGCCACCTCCTACATGATCGTAGATACCGCCAGCGATCATCGAATCTAGAGTCTTTACCAACATCTGGTCCGCAGCATCGCGATCCTCTTTCGTGAGCGAGTCTCGCTTCGATTGTTCGAGTAAGAACACTAGATTGGATGGCTCCGGAAACTTAGGGCGGTTTGGGTTGGATTCCACGAAACCAAAGCCACCATGCGTCGCATCAAAACCAGCAGCCAATCGCTGTTGGGTTTCATGAAGCATACGCCTAAATGCATCGCGATCGATTTCCATTCCCGCCGGAATGGATTCGAAAGTAGCCATTGCGGCTTTCAATGCGTCGGCAATGCGATCCGCTTGAGCTATTAATTCAGTTCTTTCATCTGTCCAGAGTTGTTTAGCCTTTCGAATGATCGTCAGGAAGCCCGGCAAGTTGGCTCGATCGCCATCACGGGCAGGAAAATAGGATCCGCCGAAAATCGGTTTGGCATCCGAGGTCATGAGAACAGTCATAGGCCATCCGCCGCGGCCCGACATGATTTGTACTGCGGTCATGTAGATTTGGTCGATGTCGGGTCGTTCTTCGCGGTCGACTTTGATGCAGACGAAATTTTCGTTCAAAAATTTTGCGATCTCGTTGTCCTCAAACGACTCTCGCTCCATGACGTGACACCAATGGCAAGCCGCATATCCGACAGAGAGAAAAATCATCTTGTGTTCGGCTTTGGCGCGCTCGAGTGCTTCATCTCCCCATGGATACCAATCGACGGGATTGTGAGCATGCTGGAGCAGATACGGGCTCGACTCCTTGGCCAATCGGTTTTCTTCACCGAAGGTGCCTCTTTGGCAAATCAAGGCGAGGAGAACAAAACAAAAGGAAATTGGCTTTTTCAGCATGGATATGCGTTCGCAGTCTAAAGGTCTTTGAAGTCTGTCGGAATTGAAAAATGCTTGGTGTCAAGCGTCAATGTACTCTTTGACCGCCGATGGTTCTACCTACTCACAAAATGGCCCTCTATGGCCAACTTTCAAACAAAGAACGGTATAGAAAGGCAAAGCTAACCCGGAAAGCCCACCCTTTATTGGAAAGGGCAGAGATTGCTAGCAACCCAATGATGCTCCTTAAATATTACCTAACTCGGACGACGCGTATTTCGGGAATCCTCTTTCACAAATACTATTGGGACAATCGATCTAAAAGGCATTCGATGCGCATTCGTAAGAAACGCTGGCATAAGCTTGCAAGGCAAAGTTGACTCAAATGGTACGGTCTGGGACCTGGATCACAATCAATTACGCAAAGAACCAATTGCCTTGGTTCGTGTTTATCTATTGGCTATTGGCATGGTTTGATTTTTCGCCATCTGCGCTTGCTCAATCGAATGAACAACCAGACGAAGTGCCATTTAAGACTCGCCCCGGCATGTTTCTTGTACGCAGCACAGTTCAGTACAAATTGCCAACGCAATTCCAATCGTCTCTTCAGTCGCTCTCTGCGAAGCAAATAGGCCAGCTTGCAGCGGAGCGTTGTGGTGCCGCCGACTTGGTTTTATCAAACTCAAAATCTCAGTCTCACTATTCCATTTCTCATTGCAAAAATGTCGCTTGCGAAAAGGAGATCTTAAATTCATTTCAAGCGGCGATTGCGTTTAGATTGAGGCAGACTGCTTCAGCCAATGCAATGAAGTTGCACTTTGGTATTGCAGCCTGTTTAAAAGCCGAACGGATTCTTGACGAAACCTCTTTGCTCATCCATCAGCAAGAAAGAGCTCAATCCGAGCTTGTTGAAAAAGGAATACCAATTCCGGATCCGCTGCTCGTCGGGAGGCTCAAGATCATGCTGGAGGACAAGCAGTTAGAAAATCAATCCAAAATCGCAATATTGCGCGCACAACTATCTGCGCTCATCGGTCCAGAAAATGCTTGTGGCTACGCACCCAACGAATTTGATGAAATCGTTCCCAGTGATCGCAGTGCATGCGAACATATCCAACAAGCCCGATCATGCCGTTGCGACCTACTGACAATGAAGCGGCTCAGAGGAACCATTAACGCAGAGTCACTGGCAGTATGGGACAGCATTGGAGCTCTCCTCAGTGGAGTGCCAGCAATCGCCAAGCCAAAGTCGTTTTGGTTGAGGATTCTAAAAACTAAGCAAAGTCAAATAGACATTCAAAGTGCGATTGCAATCCGACGCAAGTGGTTGGATGACTTGATTGCGGAAAGAACCACGCAGATTGAGATGGAGATCGAAGTTGCGTTTGAGAAGAAAAGAACGGCCGCCATGAGATGGGTAAAGTCAGGTGAGCAGATATTCAATTGGGAGACTCGAATTGCCCAACTCGAACAGCTCGGCGAAGTCCAAGGTAACCTAGCAGGCCAGTTTGAGGCCAAACTGAATCGATTGCAAGTCAATGGCCAAAGAATAGAGCGTTGGGTGGAATGGCAGCAAGCAAATGTTGATTTGACGCTCGCAATCGGCTGCGATTTGTAAAAATGCTTGCAATTGCGTCCTTTTCTTGGGTATGACCGATGCTCGATTGCGAATATATTGCGCAGTCGAATTTTTGAGTTCACGAATTGTACCGTGGGCTCGTTTCCAACTGAGTTTGAGAGTTTTTCGCTGAATGCCGCAGATTACTATCCAAGAATTGACCATTGGCTATCGAGGTCCAAGTCTACTGTCCGAGGTTTCTTGCAGAATCGAGCCAGGCGAAAAAATCGGATTGCTAGGGCGTAACGGCAGTGGAAAAACCACTCTCATGCGACTGATTTCCGGCCAAGAGCAAGCTCAGTCTGGCACGATCGAAATGAGCGAAGGTACGCGGGTCGCGGTGTTACCTCAGGATGTGCCTCTCGATATTGTCGGCACCGTTGAGCAGATCGTCGCTCGAGGCTTGCCCGCTGAGATGGAGGAATTGGAAAACCATTGGCAGCGTGATCAACTTGTTGAGCGGATATTGTCGCAGATGGAATTGGACGGAACTGTCCAATTCCAAAGTCTTTCGACCGGGATGAAACGTCGTGTTTTGCTGGCTCAAGCGATCGTGAGCAAGCCGGAAGTCTTATTGCTCGATGAACCGACGAACCATTTGGACATTGATGCAATTACGTGGCTCGAAGGATTTCTAAGTTCACTGCCGAGTACTTTACTTTTCGTAACGCACGACCGGGCTTTTTTGACTCGGCTCGCGAAACGCATTTTGGAGATAGACAGAGGGCAACTCTTTGACTGGTCCTGTGACTATCCAACGTTTTTAAAACGCAAGGAACTGGCGCTTCATGCCGAAGAAAAACAACAATCGCTTTTCGACAAGAAACTAGCACAAGAAGAGGTTTGGATTCGTACCGGCGTCAAGGCTCGTCGGACACGCAATGAAGGTCGTGTTCGAGCCTTGGAAGCGATGCGATCTGAGCGCGCTCAACGACGGAAGACTGAGGGAAGTGTCACGATGCAAATCGATGCAGGCGAGCGAAGCGGTATGCTCGTAAGTAGCCTCACTGGCGCATCGTTTGGTTATGGCCAAAACGTTATCATTCCACCGCTCGACTTGACAATTATGCGTGGCGACAAGGTCGGGATTATCGGTCGGAATGGTGCTGGCAAGTCCACACTGCTCAAGGGGTTGCTTGGTAAACTTGCACCATTGCAGGGAACTGTTAGGCAAGGTACCAAGCTTGAGGTCGCTTACTTCGACCAGACAAGAGAAATTCTAGATTTGGACAAGACCGCAGAGGAAAACGTTGGGCTTGGAAAGTCCATGATCACAGTCAACGGCAAGACGAAGCACATCATCGGTTATCTGCAAGACTTTCTCTTTACGCCCGAGCAAGCCCGATCGTCGATTAGGTTTTTCTCCGGTGGTCAGCGAAACCGGCTGCTCTTGGCCAAACTCTTTGCTCGGCCCGCCAACATGCTCGTGATGGACGAACCGACTAACGATTTGGACACCGAGTCGCTGGAACTGCTCGAAGAACGATTGGTCGATTACGAAGGAACCGTCCTCGTAGTGAGCCACGATCGTTCGTTTCTCGACAACGTAGTCACCAGTACGATTGTTTTTGAGCAAGACGGGATCAAAGAATACGTGGGTGGTTACGACGATTGGCTCCGACAGCGTCAGTCGGGCAAGAAGGCAGTTGCCCTTGCTGAAACAAACCGAAAAACAACTGTTGCAATGCCTGCGTCGAAGTCTACTTCGTCGCAGTCCGAATATGGTGGCGAGTCTGTTGCGACTGCTAAAAAGATGAGCTTCAAGGAAAAGCACGAGCTAGAAAAACTGCCATCGCAAATCGAGCAATACGAAGCCGAGCAACGATCCATTCACGCAAAAATGGCAGAGCCTGCGTACTTCAAAAAAGCGCAATCGCAAATTGTAAAGGACCAACGTCGACTGAGCGACTTAGACGACCTGCTGGTTCAGTCCTACGCTCGCTTGGAAGATTTTTTGGCCCGGGATGCATAAGTGGGTTAGGTATGCCGCCAAGTTGTTACAACGACACTTTTCCGCAACGGACGATCGAAGGAACGTGACCGCAATGGCACAAAACGAACTGCTTCAACAAATCGTAAAGGAACTTGAACGAGCCAAAAGCCCGTCAACCTTTTGTACGCATGGAAAGATCGATTTTGAAGGCGCTGATGTATCGATTGATGGTGTCGGAAAGATCGAGCTGCCGATGCGAACGGTGGATGTAAAAAGGTTATTCCCGGTGGCTGTCCAAGCGCCCTACGGCAAACGAACCGAAACGATCGTCGATACGAACGTTCGTGATACCCTCGAAATCCCGGCCACGTCGGTGACCTATTCTGCTAAGTTCGAGGAAGCATTGTGATCTACTATCAAGAATGTCGCAAAGACACTACAACTGGACCAAGCTCGGTTGCAATGCGAACTGTACAAAATGCTGGTTTATACCAAGGGCGGATTTTTTTTGCCTCACCGTGATAGCGAAAAGAAATCGGGTATGGTCGCGACCATGATCGTCGTCCTACCCTCCAAGTTCAACGGAGGTGAATTGCTTGTAGAGCACGAAGGACGCACAATTGTTCGAACAGTTGACCGCCGTCGCTGAGGACGCGGATTGCAAAGTGCATTTCGGACAAGTCTCGCGGCACCTCTGCCAGCATGCAGATGACGGCAGTTTTGGAGACGGTCGTCGTGGCTATCATCGTTTTTCTGGCGACTATAGCGATTTAGAAATTGGCGAAGACTACGATGATGAAATCGTCATTGATCGCTGGTATCACAAATCGGCAGTTGTACTTTGGCCAAATTCGCAACACTTCGACGTCATTGCGCAAATGGGTACGCAGTATTCCATCGATCAGTTCCTGAAGTTGATGGCCAAGCGGGAGAAACTCAAAAGTGATAAGCGATTGCAAGCTACCGGAGACTGCATCAAGCTTGCGGAGGCCATCATACGCCGGTGGCCCGATGGGACTCACCACGGTCGATCGGCAAATGACGAGCAAGAATCGATGCTCATAAGTTTCGCTGAAATAATACCGACTTTAGAGAACGCGGAAGTACTTGTCGATTTTCTAAGAACTCTCGCTCAACGTGATCCGCATCTTGATTTGACCCAATTCGTTCAGGTCGCAATGAAGATGCTTGGCTCGGATAGACTACTTCCCCTCTTAAGTGAATTCATTGCCGACGAGCAAAAGCCAAACCAGTATGGCATTGTATTCGTCGAAGGATTAACTGAGAGAGATGCCGCGTGGCTGTGCGAGTTGTGTCAGTCTCCGACGCATAGGCAAAGCCCAGGGCTCGGGAGGTTGCTTGCAATTGGCGTTGAAAAAATTCACAAGCATGTCATCAAACTGGACAAAGGGGGACATTCCAGGTCCGCGCCTCCAACACCCGCGTGGTTACAACTGTGCAAAACCTGTCTACACATAGAATTCGAACCAATTCTAAAAGAGTTGCTCAATATGCCGAGCAAATTTCCAAAGGTTTTTGACTTACGCACCGTTCAAGTTCCAGCTTCGATAATGCTGCGAGAATGGAGTCAGAAAGTTCGAACGGATTTGCCTCCGTCTCTTGCCGAATGGATGGCTTCGATTCGAAATCTGCTTCAGAGCGCAACGGCCTCGAAGCCTATTGCGCCTTTGGATCTAGCCCGGAAGTCCGACACAGGATGCGACTGTCAATATTGCAAGCAACTTAGTCAGTTCCTGAGTGATCGCGAACTAGAACACGCGGATATCGCCGCTCGCGAGGACATGCGGTATCATCTCGAAAATGCCATTCGGAACAAACAACTGGATGTCATTGCCGAATTGAATCGTTCGCGCCGCCCCTATTCGTTGCAGCTTACCAAAACGATTGGATCGTACAAACACGCTTTGGAGCAGTTTGAAACAGACCTCAAGCTTCTCGCCAGCCTTGATTCGCCAGGATAGTAGCGCCAGCTTTGGCATGCGCTAAAGTGAAAGCGTACTCGCAATACCGGCGGTTTTTCGATGGCGGGGCTTGGTGGGCTTCCCCGGGGCATGCTGGCTAACCCTGCAGTGATTTCCGAAGCTCGCTCCAGACACGGCGCTTCGCGGCTTGCTCCAACGCGATCGATGCCTTCTCCTGTCTTTCTTCCGTTCGATACGTGCGAATCGCCTCCGGATGGTGTGCATTCCAGACGTCGGAAGCAATTCTTCGACCTTGGCTGTGCCTCGCAACAGGTGCGTTATGACACTCTCCATATACATCATCACGTCCAAGTCGTTGCGATGCGCGCTGGCCACGTTCTTCGAAGCTCATCCCCAAGGCTCGACGTTCGACGTCATAGATCTTGTTGATCAACGCTAGCGGTAGCATAAACAGCAAACAGGGTCTGACCCAATGCCGTTGCGCTCGGGCGTTTTGATCTGCGCATGAATTTGATTTGGCATCCAGCAAAAGGCCACTCCGGGAAACTTCGTCGCTCAATCCTTGCGTAAATCGCGCGTCGTGTCCATCACAAATGATAGATCGCACCGGGATACTGAAGTCGAGGAGGACGCGGCATACCACAAGCCCTATTCTTGAGTGACGTTTCATATCAACAACAAACGCCAGCCTACCGTGCAACAGATGCCTAAGCAATCCAGAATCACAAGTCTGACCCTACTAAGTCTGCCCAGAGGTGCCGGAAATCTATGTACATCGCATCGGCCGAACTGCTCGAGCGGGTGCCACGGGAACCGCGGTTTCATTCTGTGCTCCTGACGAACGAGGCAGTTTGCAAGACATCGAGCGACTGCTGAACTCCACCATCGAAGTGAATGAGTCGCTTAGCGAGTTTACTCTCTCCGCGTCGCAACATTGTCATTTCCGATTAGAAACTGTGCCACTTTTGCGGTTTGGCTGGCTGAGTGGTTGCTAGATTTGTGGCTGAGTTGGTTGCGATTGGCAGTTGCTTGAT
>JAYVPE010000189.1:0-7632 GCA_043757575.1 Pirellula sp. | reverse complement strand
GCAAATCCTGCCGTTTTCCGAAACGCTCCGTAAGCAAATCCTTCGGCAACTCTACATCGCGAACGCGAAACTGTTCGTTGTTCGGATCATTTGCAACGACAAACGGAGCATACTTGGCACCGAGGAAATTCGGACCACCCGATCGCGACATGCTGGGCATTGTAAAATAGCTCGGCATGCCGTGAGGCGCCGGGCGTTCCATCGCCGCTACCGAACCTAGGCTCGGATGGAAGCTTACAAAAGCGCCACATCCGACAGGGATGCGAGGCGGAGCACCGGTCATCATGTAGTGATTGCCAGCACCGTGATTCGCTTGGTTGTGACATACGGATCGAATGATCGCATACTTGTCCGCGATCTTGGCAAGCTTCGGCAAATGTTCGCAAATACGTATGCCTGAAACATTTGTTTCGATGGGCCGAAACTCGCCGCGGATCTCAGCGGGAGCTTCTGGTTTCGGATCGAATGTTTCGAAATGGGTCGGACCACCATCCATCCAAATCAAGATACAGTTACTTTTCGGTTTGGACCCACCTTTGGTCTCGCCCGCAGAAGTTTGGCGCATGGCGAGTAAGTCGAGAAAACTACCACCCGCAAGTCCTGCCAAACCCAATTGCAAATAAGCTCTTCGATGCATAGATACCTTTCAACTAGTCCACATAGAGGAACTCGGGTGAATTGAGCATGGACCACATGATGTCTTCGACCAGTCGGCGTCGGTCAACATCGGGTTTAGCGAACTCAGCTTCAAGTGAGCTGATTTCTGTTTCATCGGGTTTCCGATTAAAAATTGTCAAGTATAGTTGGGAAACAATCGCTGCTGCGTCCTTGTCGGATTTTGCAAGCTGTTCACATCGCCCGCCGTCGGCTGCAATTCGCTTTTGGATGTGCGACGCATTCATGAGATGGAGCGTTTGCGTCATGGATGTGCCAACGACACGTTCGCAAGGTGGATCTTGGTTTGGGTCGGGCCGAGCAAATGCATCCAACAACTCCGAGTTCGTTCGATGCGTCCAAAGCTGCATAGCACGCGTCTCTTTCGGCATCCCATCAAAGTCTTCGTGTTGAAGGGTAATATCGGAGATCGCGTCCGATAGCACCTCGGCTTTCAATCGTCTGCGATAGTGTCTTGAAAAGTTCCGAGAATCCGCAGCATTTGACTCGTTGGGTTGCGAGGAAAATGCATACACTTGGCTAGTGAAGATCGTGTGCAATAGTTCTTTCGAGTCGAAACCAAGTTCGCGAAAATGAATCGCCAGCGCGGATAGTAACGCAGCGTTGCTCGGCGGATTGGTTGCTCGCAAGTCGTCGACAGGATCTACAATCCCGACTCCGATGACTTCGGCCCAAATGCGATTGACTGCGACTTGCGCAAAGGTAGGGTTGTCCGCCGAAAGCATCCAATCGGCCAAAGTGACTCGCGGATCTTGTCCAGGTAATGGTACCGGTGCTGCGCCCGAAAGTGCCTTGGGTGGCAACACCTGATTGGTCAAAGGGTGTTTTACTTCGCCTTTGTCTTTTGCGAACACGATCTCTTCACCGCCGGAAATCGGAGGCGAAAGACCTGTTCCTTTGTAGCCAACTTTAGCAAAGTAAGCGGCCATGCCATAGAAATCAGCTTGGCTGTAGACTTCAAACGGATGCTGATGGCACTTAGCACATTCCAATCGCACTCCCAGGAATAGTTGGCTGACCATCGTTGTGATCTCTTCTGGTTCGCGACGATCTCGAAAGATGGTGACCGCACCGTTTCGCCACGTGCTTCCCTGTGCCGTAACTATTCGGCGTACAAACTGGTCGTACGGGAGATTCTTGCGAAATGCATCTCGCAACCAAGCGTCGAGACTGTAGGTCGCTTTAATGCCGACACGATACGGATTGGGACGTAGAAGATCAGCCCACTTGTTCGCCCAAAAATCCGCGTACTCGGGTTGATCGAGCACCGACCTGACCCATCGCGATCGTTTGTTGGGCTCGATATCAAGCTCGTATGCCGTCAGTTCCTCTGGCTTGGGCAACCGACCGATTGCATCTAGATAGAGTCTTCGTACAAACTGGGACTCGCTGCACGATTGACTGGGAAGAATATTAAGTGTAGCAAGCTTTTGGTATACCAAGCCATCGATGAAGTTGTTTCTTGGCAACGACTCATATTGCTGGCTCGGTATAGAAACCGGTCGTGGAACGGCAGTGCTCCAAGTCGCAATTCTGCCCATGTACCTCGCCATAATGGTCGCTTCGCCCGGCAATGCGCCCGCCTGCAAACGGCCGTTGGACGCGATAGAAACGATGGCAGGTTCGTTGGACTGAAAAGCACACATTTGAGTTACATCGCGAGATGAGCCATTGTTGTACTTGGCGGTCACCGTCAGCATCTCGTGCTGGCCAGCGATCATGGAATGTGGGTCGGGAGAGACTGCGATACTGAGCAGCTTTGGATCGGCGTCGGTTGTGCGAACAACTCCACCCTGGATCCAGTCCAAAAGCAAACTATAGTCTTCGTCAGTTTCGCTAAAGCGTATGCCACCGCCGTGCGGTTGTTTACCGACAGCTTTGTTTAGGAGCAAGCTCTCATTGGGTGATGCAACGGAAAGTCGCCGACCTCGGGAGTTCTTGACGATGGCTTCGTAGTCCATGTTGGCATCGAAGCCGAGCAGCGACAATGCGAACCCATTTTGTCCTCGCGCTTTGCCATGGCAAGGGCCAGAATTGCAACCGCGAGCGGTGAGAATTGGCTGGATATCAAGCTCGAATTTCAACGTTGGTTTAGAAGTTGGTTTAGAAGTTGCGTCCGTGTAGACTGGCTCCGATCCAAAGCAACACATTGCTCTTATTGCAATAAATCCAATGACCCAAAGGGCAGAGGGTTTCAAGGAAAGGGGGTAGGACAAGGAAATCATCGGGATTCCAGTTGGAGGGATTGCCGATAGGCAACGAGGATCGAACTGGTCGTTGTCGGACCAGCTTTTCCTCACCCGTTATGATAGTAGACAGTCAGCCATTTTGCAATTCCGCCCGCATTTCGCAAAACGGGGGTCAATGGCTACGTCTACGGACCGCGGCTAATGCGGGAGGCTCACGAGGGCTTCATCCTTCGGCGATTGCCAACGTCCCATCGCATGACCCACGACGATTCCACCCAGGTAAATTGGGTTCGAGTACCTTGAAAATGCGTATCCCCCGGCGTTGCCCACGTAGGTTCCGTAGGCAGGATAAAGAGTGTGGTACGCCTCTCTTTCTAATGTCCGGTTGTTGTAATTTTTAACGTAGGACAACACGTCGTTTGTAGCCGTCCGTTCGTGCCACAATGGAACCGTTGGAATGAGATACAAAGCCGCATAATTTCCTGGATACTTGCGATTTGAAAAATCCTTGGCGTGAGCTGCTTCATGAAATGCTATCGCTGGGACATCACCGTAAAGATGGATCGTGCCGGTATAAGGATTGTAGTGATCGCCGCCAAACAACCGCCCAGGCACGACTGTCTCGCCCAACGTGGCCACTGTCCCGAATGTATAGCGCCACGGCCAAGCAATCGACGTGTTTCGGGTCAGTCGGTGCCAATCATCCCATGGTCTGTATTGATTGAGTCGGACTTTGATATCGCTAAGGCCATTTGTTTCCAGATATTCGTATAGCAGAGTTTCCGTTTCAGAAGAAATACGGTGATTCTCGACTTTCCGATTCCAAAGCATAAGCTTCGAAGGAATGCCCCAAACACACCCGAAGCCGTCAATGATAGGCCGTCGTTTACCACGCTCAATTTGTGGTTCGCCATCCGCGATCAAATCGGCTGGAATGTTATTGCGCACAACAGCGATCGGCTTCGGTTCCAGTACTTTGCAACCGTTTGCTGTAATGAGTGCGAGCATTCCAAATTTGCAGATCAAACAGCGGGCCATTCGCATTTTTCTAATCGCTCGCCAACGTTTTTTCGAGAAACCACTTAATTAATCTAGTTGTGGGATACCAAATCAAGTCGGGAGTGACCAGGCGAGTCCTGCGAACGGTGTCGAGCGAACGGTGTCACTGGACCACGGTGCTGTGGTCGACCAAAGGATTGCTATCTATGGTTTGCCTGCTCGAAAGCGTTTAAGCTGGTCACGATGCTGCTTGCCTTTGGGTTCAATCTGCAAGCATCGCTCGGAAAGCTCAATGGCTCTTGCAACATTTCCCAGACGATACTCGACTTCAGCAAGGGTGTCCAAGTAGGTTGGGTCTGGACTGTTAAGGGCTATTTTGCTTGCAAGAGACTGGGCCTTTACCAAATGCCGATTGCACGAAGCGGCGAACCAAGCTGTGTTGTTGCCGATAAGCGTATCGTCAGGAAACTCATCTAGATGTTTGAGCATCGGTTGATAGAAGAGATCAAACCACTGGTCGGCTAGCTCTTTTCCAAAAACACTTTCTGCAACTGGCACGATCACGATCGGCATGTCAATGTCATGCGGCTTACAACGGAATGCGACGCGAAAGAGATTGTCGGCCAACTCGCGATCTCCATCAGCGATCGCCTCCAAAATCAAGGATTGGAAAGCACTTCCAAAAAGAGAGAGAAGGGGTCTGATATCCTTCGTTTCGTCCGACCACTGAAACTTCATTCGTATTAAGGCTTCGATACGCGAATAGTTTGCAGCCTGCTTGGCTTGCGATAAATCTTTCTTTGCTAATTCACCGTATTGTCGATTGAGGCAATGCGCGGCACTGAAGTTGGTGCTGATATCGGTCCGATCGCGATTCCAACGTTGTTCCATTATGACCTGAACCAATTGGTTAACGGGTAACTCCAAATTCGATCGAGTCGACGCGTTCGTCCGGTCATTTAAAATGGAGGACAGCCCCTGAATCCTGGATCGATCCATTTCACCAAAACGCCCGACCTTTTCGAGAGTCTCGGTGCATTCAACCAGTAATCCAACGTTGGACGTGTCATTCTGAAACTCATCAAGGAGTATGTCGCTTGCGGCATCAAGTTGACCGAGCCGAATTAAATACTTCGCTTTGGCTTGGTTGGCCGTCGAATCGTTTGAGCACAAATTCAGGGTTTCGATCGCCAACTGCGTTTCACCAAGATTGTCAAACAACTCTGCTAATTCGATCAATAAAAAAGTGGAGCTTCCAGCCTCAAGCGATTGTCTATGGACCGCTTTTCTCAAGTCCAGTAGAGGGCCTTGCCCTCGCCAATGACGTGGCCACCGGCCTGCGTGAAGATCCTCCATCTGGTCAATGGCTAGCTCTATTGCTTGGCTTCGACGATCTAAGTCGATTTGGACTTGGACTCCTTTGTCCTCATTGCTGGCGACCGAGAGAAGGTGTTCAAAGATCAAGGATGCGGACTGTGGAAATTCTGGGTAGATCGTCGCGAAAGGCCCTTGTTCGTTGTCCTCGGCTGGTTGGTACGCCATTCCTACACGCAGTAGTTTGGTCCGATGTCCGCCGTTGCGAACCAAGAAGGCTTTCCAATGGTAAATCGCTTTGACGCGTTCGTTGGTCATTAGCCATTGATTTAGTAGCGGGGTCCATGCTGAAACTCCTAATTCCATTTCTCGCTGCTTCACACCGTCGATAACATACGAATCGATGAGTGCTCCTTGTTCGATAAGGCCGAGTTGAAAAAACAAGTCGGCGTAATCCGCTAACGGAAGCTCCTTTGCTTTTCGTGTTGGATCTGGTTCGTCCGAGAGTTGACGTTTCAGATAGCCTTTGGTATTCAACCACATTCCGACAGTGTCCAATGATAAATCGGTTAACCCTATCTGTTGGAATGCTTCGTGGACGTTTCCTTGCATCCGCATCAATGAAAATGAAGTCGTCGCAGGCAGTTGGTCCAGAAAAGAATCAAACTCGTCGGAGCGTCCCAAGGCAAGTGCTAGTATCGCGCTTCCGTTCGAAAGCATCGACGTTTCTCGCCCTTTTAATATCTTGTCTAGTTGAATACTAGCTTCTTCTTGTCGCCCTAATAGGATCCGCAATCCGGCTTGTTGATGGTCGATATTCTCAGGACCTACTATTACGCCTCGCCGCAAATCCATTGTAAGCCATTTGTCCCATCGATTCGAGCGAATGAGCATCGGTTCGACGAAATTACGCAAAGGCGACTTTTCAGTTAAAGCAACGGCCTCTTCAATTTGGCCATCCGCTTCTAGCTCCGTGATTTGGACACTAGTCAGTTCCCTGTTTTGTGACACTTTCCATTCTTCAGGCATTCCCAGCGATCTCCACGAGCGATTTGCGTGAACTCGCTCTGTGGGACTTAGAACTAATTCGAGTAAACGCGGGACAATCGATTCGTTCTCTGATTTCCAAGCTTGGCCGATCATGCGTTGTAGCTGGCCATCCTTTCTCAGCAATGCTGTTCGCAAAGGAGGTTCGAGCAATGAGACGAGTTCGAGCAACCGCTCCCATTGGCCATCTGCCGCATACCGTTCCAATACCGAATGTCTTTCCAAGGCCGACTCGTCAAGATTCCGTAACGCTTCGTAGTCGCAAAGCATCTCAGCTCGCTCGGCAAAAGTGCCGTTAGATCGTCGCAACCTCTTTAACCACATTGCAACCGCCGAGCGATGTTTGTCATTGCTCTTGGATTGCGTCTCAAGCCAAGCCTCCAACGGAATGGTGCGATCACATAATTTCAAAAACGACTCGCGACGGGTTCTGTAGCTTGGGTCATTCAGACCTTGGATCCACGATTCAACGTTCGCTTCCAGGTGTCCGACAGCCTGTTTATCTCCATTCTGCTCATCTCCATTGCAAACAGAGTCGCTAGTCCAAATGGCGGCGAAGGCTATCGCAATCAATAAAAAGCCGTTTGTTCGTTCCAACAATTTCATTTGAAAATTATCTTCGAGCATCGAAACCACGTCGGATAGGCCCACGTTTCGCGGGATCAAACTCTATTCTATCTGGTTACCGTCAGGAACTCTCGCATTTAAGCTATTTTTAAACAGAAGCGGATTACTTAGGTGTAATGATTGAAAGGAGCTCTTTCAAGAACAAAAACGATTTCCCGGTCGCGTCGGGATCAATGAACGTCATCATATGCGCCTTGTTTTCTACAACTAAGTACTCAAAACCTACGCCGTTCGTTTTTAGTGCATCCCGCATCGCTTGCGAGGCAACTGGCGGCACCAACCAGTCCTTGCTGCCGTGGAACAAGAAAATAGGCGGGTCGTCGGGGCTGACATGCGTAATGGGCGATGCATTCGCGTACCGATCGGGAAACTCGGCCCTTGTCCCCCCTAGCAGGCCAACCAATAATTTGCTTTCAAGGGGCAACTGAGTCAAGTCGCAGGGAGCGGCTCCGACAACCGCTGCTTTGAGACGAGGTAAGCCCTTCTTCGGATTTGTCGCAATCAACGCAGCCAAATGCCCGCCTGCGGAGTAGCCCCAAGCTCCCAACGCATCAGCGTTGACGCCCAACTCATCCGAATGGGTGTTCATCCATTCCAACGCCAGATTGCAATCGTCCAATTGGGCCGGAAAAGGATGCGCTGGTATTAAGCGGTAGTTGATGACCATAACGACGAACCCGAGCTTGGCCAGCCTTTTCGCATGCAACGCGTCGTTCATCTTGTCTCCGGTAAACCAAGCCCCGCCGTGAATCATGAGTATGCCTGGACTCTTTAGATTCTC
>JAYVPE010000188.1:0-7662 GCA_043757575.1 Pirellula sp. | reverse complement strand
AAACACTAGGTTCAAGCTATTTTCGACATGAGGTGGAAAGTCGGATTCGGGTTTCCTTGAAAGGGAAATCACAGGAACAACGCATTCGCGTCATGACGATTGAACGAGACAACGGTGAGCTAGTCACCATCGAAGGATCCCTTGAAATGGGCCTTAACAAACAGTCCTTTAAAGGAAATGTTAGCCAAGATGTATTGAGACTAACGGGGGACGAAAACGGTCAACCCTATTCCGTAAACATCGAATGGCGAAAGGACTATCGAGGACCGTTCGCTGTTGACCAGTCTATGCTTCGACGTCCTTTGCAACCAAGAGAAACGAGGAAGCTGAGGTACTTTGACCCAATCCTCAAAAAAATCATCGATGGCCGATTGGAGGCCAGCGACTACATCATGACCCCTACCTTGTTCGGTGGTTCCAAAGAGCTATTAGAAGTCCGCAATATAGGGATCTATGGCGAAGATGGTTCGCAATCACTTTTATGGGTCGACAAAAAAGGTGAAGGATTTAAGTCTTATGTGCAAGCCAATGACATTCTTTCATTTCGAACGGAGCCAATCGCGGCTCAAGTTATTGCATCGATCGCCGACCTAAGAGCCATCGAATTCGTTTCCATTCCGCTCAATGGCCCTGTCGATCGATTAACAACTGCTCCTGGTGAACTCGCTTCCATTGTCTTTCGCATCAGTCACCGTTCCGAGGAACCCTACCGAATGTTCGCTGACCGAACAGGCCAGCGTATTCGCTCGATCGACCCAAAGACCGTTGAAGTTACGGTTTTCAAAAACGGGGGTGAACTCGACCCTCTGGTAAATACCGATATCGCCTCAAAAGTGGACGCAGGTACTCTTGCTTCCTCTGAGTTCGTCCCAAAAAACACTCCTCAAGTACAGAAGCTTGCAGCGGCATTAATGGCTTCCGACAAGACTCTTTCGCCAGACAGCGCGTCTAACACCGATAAAGCAAACACATGTCGACGAGAACTTCAAAAGAGAATGTCACTTAAAGATTTTGATAAACATCTTGGATCGATTACCGATTCACTCAGGTCCAGACAAGCAAATTGCGTCGAGCAAGCATTGTTATTAGCTTCGACCTGCCGCGCACTTGACGTTCCTGCGCGGATCGCGATGGGAGTTAAGTTCAATCGATCCACTGAGGCTCCGGCAATGATATTCCATGCATGGATCGAGATTCGCGATGAAGCTCGATGGGTGCCAATGGATTCGACCGACGATGCATTTCCAACTCCTTTGGATCGAATCAAAATTCAAGAATCCAATTTCAACGGCCCAAACCCCTACCTTGAGATTTTGAATGTTTATCGTTTACTCCCTGAACTCGATATCCAAGTCATACCTCGATAACCCTCACAGTCGCCATTGAACCACGTCCTCAATCAAAAACGAATTAGAACCGCATGGCCGATGAAAAGGCACATTGGAATCTGTGTAGCTATCGTGGCAGTCGGGTTCTCTTTGCGAGTGATCGCTGCACTCCTTTGGCAAAACTCCATCTCGGGTGAAACGTTCATCCGCTTTGGTGACAGCGATTCATATTGGACGATGGCAAAGAAGATTGCCCAGGGATTACCCTATCAATACGGAAGTTCGGATTCGAGAGTCTTCCGAGCACCACTCTATCCGCTTTTTCTTTCTCCGTGGACTTGGATCGACGGGACTAGTGAGAAGCCGACATGGATGGCCATTTTTGCAGCCAGAATCGCAGGTTGCTTTATGGGCGCACTGTGTATTGGCATAATCATTCGTTTATCAATGAAATTGTTATGCAACCTGAGTTGGAAGCCTTCGGTCGAGGTTGGCATTTGGGCTGGCTTGCTGTCCGCTCTCTATCCCGGCGCCATCGGAATGAGTATTTTCATTCTCAGCGAAGCGATTTTTTGCCCTCTCATGTTACTAAGTCTGGGAAGCACCTCGCTTGCAATCCAAGCAAAGAAACAGGGGCGATGGGAGGTTGCGTGGAGTTGGATGCTCTCGTCTGGAGCGATCAGCGGGGCTGCGTGTTTGGCCCGCCCGAGCTGGAGTCTATGGCCAGCGGTTCTGTTTTCTTACCTAATCGTTGTCATGTTTCAATCTTTTCCAGGAACGCTTGCAAAGCATCGATCGGGATGGCGGTGGCGATGGATTTTTAGTTGCGTTTTGTTTTGCGTTGGGATTTGCATGGTTATGAGTCCGTGGTGGGTGCGAAACTATTTGGAGACCGGTAAGTTTGTTCCAACCACGCTTCAAGTTGGCGCCAGTCTTTACGACGGTTGGCATCCAGGTGCATCTGGCAGTAGCGATGAAGGCATGAATTTCGTGAATGCTTTCATTGTAGAACAAAAAACGGAAGACGATCGGGAGATTCTCGCAGGCAATCAACTTGACAGCACCTTGGAATGGCGTCTGGATCAGCGATTGAAGAATGCTGCTATTGCGTGGGCTTTTGAAAACTCGTCTGACGCTACCAGGCTCGGATTGGTAAAGTTCCTCAAGACGTGGTCACCGCTTCCGGTCGCTCGAGAACTTGGCAGCGACACCGTGAGGTGGCTCGAGGCGATTGGCTACTCTGCAATCATGTGCTTTGCAGTAATCGGCATGTGGCAATGCCGATCACAAATAGGCACATGGTTGTTTGCGATGCCCTGTGTCTATTTCGCCTTGCTGCATGTGTTCTTTATCGGATCAGTGCGATATCGACAGCCGGCAGTCTTGGCCATCTGCGTGCTTGGAGGCGTTGGATGTGCCACAATTGTGAAATGGATTTACTCAAAACCTGTAGATGTTTAACCGGTACAGCCGAGGGAACGGTAACTTCAGACGATGTCTCGGCCAACAGTAGCCCCGATTGAAACCAATGCCAGTAACTCTGCGGACGCGATTCGTCGAAGTCGTGATCGCATTTGGGAACATCGGTTAGTTTGGATTCTATTGTTTGCGATTCTAGGGCTTTGGTGTTACTTCTTTTTGATCGGACGCGTAGACAGCAAGCTGACGAACGAGATCCTCAAGCAATTCCGCAAAGAGTTTCCTGCACACTTCGTTTCCATCGACCGCGCTCATCTTCAAGCTTGCCAGTCCATCACCATCGAAGGAATTCGGATTGCAAAGGCTACGGATCAGGGATTGCGAGACGTGCTACGATGCGGGCGAATCGTCTGCTCGGGGCCAATCGAGATGATTGGCTTGGCGCAGGGCCAGCTTCCTGTGCAGAAAGTAGTTGCGGATGACGTCGAGATTTGCGTTTGGCCGTTGAGTGACGGACGATTCAGTGTCCAGGAACTAACGAGTTCCAAGCCGCTCAACGCGAGTTTTCCCTCAATCGATATTCGTTCCGGTCTGATCCGAGTGGGTGGAGAAACGGGTCGAGTGGAGCAAGAAATCATTCTTCACGATTTGCGTGGACATGCAGAACTTGCCCCACGCATTCTTGACGGTCGAATCATGCCACTTTCGGCCAATGTTAGCGCGAGCGTCTCGAGCAGTTACTTTAACAAAGCCACGGTAACAACTGCGATCAGCGAAGACAGGACTTCGTGGAAAGCAGAAGGCAAGGTCATAAAGCTTGCCTACTCGCAACGCTTGGCGGGACAATTGCCTCTAAAATTGCAGCAGTACTTGGAGCAAGCAACTGGTTTTAGCGGTGAATTGGACGCGAACTTTGCAGCGCGTTCAGATCAGGGAAAATTCACCTACGAAGCCCGGGCGACGATTGCAGAAGGTCGATTGATGCATCCGCAAGTGCCGTACCCACTCGAATCGCTTTCAGGCGAGGTATTCTGCACCAATGGTCTCCTGCAGCTTCGTAATGTGCGCGCGGCGAGTGGCCAAACTTCGGTCGCCTTTGCGTGCGATATGCACGGCTTCGCTGTTGGCTCGCCGATTTTGGCAACGATCACTGTCAGGGACCTGTCGCTAGATCAACGGCTCTACCAAGCCGTCCCAGCTTCCATTCAAGAAGCGTGGAGCAAACTCGGCGTGAGTGGTCTCGTCGATGCACAAGCAAAATTGGAATTCGACGGAAAACAATGGAATCCACAGGTCACGATACGAGCAAAGAATGCAGGCCTAGAGCCCGAGTTTTTTCCCTATCCCATTCGCAATATTTCTGGCGATTTTGTATATCAAAATGATTCCATCGTGGCAGAGAAGCTTACCGGAACTGCTGGCGGACAAAAGATTAACGGGGCGTTGACATTTTCTCGCGCTCAGCCTCGCTGGCTTATGGACTTGAAGCTTGCAGCCGATGGGCCCATCTCAATTGATGAAACACTTCTCAAAGCGCTTTCCCCTCGCGGTTCGCCTGCAAGCAGTTTGCAAAAGTTCATCTTGTCATTGCATCCCACAGGAACAGTGCACCTCCAACAGGGGCACTTTGTACGACATGCCAACCAGCCGGAAAGTATTTCTCGGTCGCTCGAACTGACATTCTCGGAGTGTGCAATCAAGTACGATGGTTTTCGATACCCAATCGACGACATTCAAGGTGCAGCGACCATAGACAACGAACATTTGCTCCTAAAGGACTTCATCGGACGCAACGACGGAGCGAGGATCAAGGGATACGGAGAATGCCAAGGTCGTAACTCAAACTTGGAATCGATGGAGCTATTTTTTAACGGCGACGATGTTAGTTTAGACGAAGAGTTACAACAGGCGTTACCAAAGAACGTGCGCGGATTGTGGGACCAGTTACAGCCCAGCGGTGTTCTGGATCATGTTGCGATGAAAGTTTCTCGCAACCAAACGAATGGCCCTTTCGATTTGCGTGTGGAGATTACCGAGGACCGCGAACCTGAGTCGCATCCGGGAAGGGCTGTTTCTATCCGCCCCACGTCCTTGCCATATCAAGTGAACGACGTCGCTTGCAATATCATTTATCGTCCCGGTAAAATTGATATCATCTCCCTGTCGGGAAAGCATGAAGCTAGCCGACTTCAGACCGAGGGGCAATGTAGTTTGTACGCGGATGGTACCTGGGAAGGTTTACTGACTTGGTTACCTATGACGCGATTGCATGTCGATCAGAGCCTTCTAACGTGTTTACCTCCGTACCTAAAAGATCCGCTAGTTCGACTCGACCTCCGAGGTCCTGTTAGCATTACTGGAACGACACAAGTCTCATCCCCTCCATCCCTAGTTGATTCCATTGTGCGCGCGTGGGATTTGGATCTTCAAATTGAGGATGGACATCTCGGCGGCGGAGGAATCGCCTCTGGCATACGAGGCTCAATAGCATTGACAGGAGCGAATACGCCAGGAGGTCCATTGGCTTTTGGCACGCTCGATCTTGACGCATTAGCAATCAAGGACATTGCAGTGACGGGACTAAAAGGTCCGTTTGCGTTCAATCGCCAAGAGCTACTTTTCGGTCGCGATGCGTCGTTGTGGCAGGAAAAGAACAATTTGCGTCCAACCAGTCTAGGCCAACGAACACGGCCCAGTTCCGTCGTAACGGCCATTCATCAATCTCCCACCATAAGAGTAGTGGATAGCTCCGTGGCTCAAGCTTCGTATCGTGGCGTTATACGCGAAGCAGTATCCAATAGAATCGATTCATTAGGCCGAAGCACACCCGCACCAGCTACGAATCCGAATGCCGTTCGTTCGATGGAGGGTGTCCCGCCCTTGGATTTTTTCGAAACGGATATTCGAGCTCGTACGTTGAGCGGAACCATCTTCGTTAGCGGTGCTGAGTCTTTGAATGGACAGCAAAAATCGAAGTACCGTCTTCGGCTCGTTGATGCGGATTTCCAAGGGTTTTTGGTGGACCTTGGCGAAACCAATACTCAGGCGAAAGGCAGATTATCTGTTCAATGCGATTTGCAAGGAGCGTTGACCAATACTGCGTCACTTGAGGGTCAGGGCCGAGCATGGCTTCGGGAGGCAAACCTCTACGAACTGCCTGCCATGATTAACCTCTTTCGATTGCTTTCAGTCAGTCCTGGCCAAGGTGCGTTTGATTCAGCCGATATCCAGTTTGGTATTGACGGAGACAGACTGCCGGTTCATGAGATTGTCCTGGATGGCGATATCGTTTCGATGCGAGGCTCTGGCTGGGTGAACATGCGCAGAGAACTTCATTTGGATTTATTTGCTAATGTTGGCCGCCGAAGCTTGGTGGGCTCCCTATTTCGCCCTCTTTCCAGCTCCAAAGCAGCACTCTGGCAAATTGAAGTCAACGGCACCACCTCCGACCCACAGATTCGACGTCCTATGCCGCTTATAAATTCGCTCGGCAAAGCACAATCAGAAAACATGACACGGCCATAGAGATCGACGACATGCTGATCGGTGTCGCTGAACGCTCGCTCCATCATTTGGTAGGATAGGTGACTCGCTCGCTGAATTTCCAACCCATTTCTCTCAATTTATCTTCAATTCAAAATGTCCCGATCGATGAACCATTTCGTGTTTGGAACCCTTATCGCATTCTACAGCTTTTCGGTATCGATATCGGTTTCGGTCGCTGACTGGACGATTCAAACATTTGCCGGCATTGGCACACAAGGCTTCGAGGGTGATGGTGGTCCGGCGCTCGAAGCCCAACTAGACTATCCCTTTGGCGTCGTTCGTGGACCCGACGGCTGCATTTGGTTTTGTGAATACGCAGGACAACGCATTCGACGCGTTCGTCAAGATGGCAAAATAGAAACCATGGCTGGCAACGGCATGAAAGGATTTGAGGGTGACGGCGGACCAGCTTTGAACGCTCGTTTCAACTTGCCGCACGAAATTCGATTCGACAAATCAGGGCATCTCTACGTCGTGGACATGATGAATCATGCCGTTCGGAAAATCGATGCTCGAACAGGAGTCATCTCACGCTTTGCTGGGACTGGTCGGATGGGCTACTCTGGTGACGGGGGACTTGCTATCGAAGCTCAATTCAACAAGCCTCACAGCATCCAGTTTGGACCCGACGGTCATCTTTACGTCTGCGATATTGGCAACCACGTCATTCGTCGAATCGATATGACGACCAACAAGGTAACGACATTCGCAGGAACGGGAAAACCTGGCGCGACGATCGATGGAGCGCCTATTGCGGGAACACCTCTCAATGGCCCTCGTTCAATCGATTTTGATCGGCAGGGAAACCTATGGTTGGCCACTCGGGAAGGAAATCAAGTTTTCAAAATGGATTTGAAAGCTGACCGGATTTATCACATGGCCGGTACGGGTGAGAGCGGCTTCCAAGGAAATGGAGGACCGGCGAAAGTGGCGATGCTCAAAGGTCCAAAGGGAATCGCCATCGATAAGGAAAATAACGTTTGGCTTGCAGACACTGAAAGCCACAGCGTTAGAATGATCAACTTCAAAACTGGGAATCTGGAATTGGCAGCGGGAACGGGCATCCTTGGTGACGGTCCGGACGGAGATCCGTTAAAATGCAACCTCGCTCGACTGCATGGTATTTTTGTCGATTCCGACGGCTCGGTCTTTATCGGCGACAGCGAAGCCCACAAGCTCCGCGTGTTGCGAAAAAAGTAGGTCCAGCTTCGACTTTATTATCATCCCCGTCGTAACGTCAGGATTCTCATGTTAATGCAATTCTTTCACCGTCTTCTTCTGGTTAGTTTGGTAGTGTGGTTCTCTCTCGCAAGTGATGTCATCGATCGATTGCATGGTGCAGACAAGATCCTGTTAGTCGCTGGCGGTC
>JAYVPE010000187.1:0-7683 GCA_043757575.1 Pirellula sp. | reverse complement strand
CTGAACGTAATTTTGACTTGGGCGCACTCATTCAAGCGTCGAGATCCAGCGACGACAAACCTATTTTCACGATCGTTCAATCCGATAGAATTCGCGTCTTTCTTGATGTCCCAGAAACGGATGCAGCACTTGTAGAAACTGGGCGCAAGGCCATTGTGAAAATCCCTTCGTTAAATGGTGGAATTTTCGAGGGGACAGTTGCTAGAACAGGCTGGGCACTACAAGCGGGATCAAGAACTCTACGCAGCGAAATAAACGTTCCTAATGAGCAAGGCACCCTAAGACCTGGGATGTATGCCAATATTGAATTGACCGTTGCAGAAAAGCTAGATGCATTGACGTTGCCAAAAGCGGCTGTGTTGGTTTCGGAGGGTCAATCTTACTGCAACACGGTTTCAAGCGATGGGAGCATTGTACGCAAGGCAATTAAGACAGGCATTCGCTCCGCTACGGATGTTGAAATTGCTAGCGGTTTAGATGGTTCGGAAGATGTCGTCATCGCCAATGCTGCAGCTTTCAAGGAACGGCAAAGGGTTAAAAAGGCTAGCAAATAGGAGTTTTAACCTCAATCGTTGGTCCAAAGATTTGTGGGTTATAGCGGTTGAGCTACATTCGATTCTTCAGTTGGTGTGAATATAGCGATTAATCCGGCGCCGAATTCTCAAACGGTCCGATAGACCAATCGTAACGCCCGACATTGCCAAAACTGGCTATATCGACAAACATCGCGGCTCGCTGACAATCAAGCATCATCAATGTTTGCGATGACCGGAACGCTTTAGCACCAGCTTCTCGATGGAGCGTTGGAGATCATGGATGGTAATGCGACGAAATACTAAACTTTACGCTGCGGCTATTTTCGGAACAGCCTTTTTAGCTGGGTGCCAGTCGACGGGCCCCAGCCGAATCCCAGACCAACGTATGTCAAGCACGTTCCAGGCACCCCCGACAGTGGGTGCTGAAACGACTCGATCCAATTCCGAAGTAGTGCTGGCATCGGCAACGGTTGTTCCTGCGGCTGCCGTTCAAATTGTCGAGGACACTCGCGAAGGAGTCACTCCGAACCTCGAGCGTTTGAGATCGGATTTGCAAGGCCTTACCACTCAGAGCATCGACCTCACTACGGCCCTGATGTTGACAACTGGAAAGAATCCTCAAATTGCGTTTGCAAGAGCAAGAATCGAAGAATCACTTGCACAAATCGATCGCGCCAAAGCTCTAAAGCTTCCATCCATTCGCGCGGGAGTGAACTACAACAAGCACGAAGGCAGAATTCAGGATGTAGCGGGAAACGTCATCGAGACCAGCCGAGGGTCATTCTATTCTGGATTTGGTGCCAACGCAGTAGGAGCGGGCTCACCAACAGTTCCGGGCGTCGTCTCTCAGTTCCATTTCGCTGACGCCATTTTTCAGCCGCGAATAGCACAGCGAACTGCTTGTGCTCGACAAGCCGGAGCAGAAGCCACGACGAACGACCTACTCTTGGAAACTGCCATCGCCTACACGGAGTTACTTCGATCCGAGCAAGATCTTGCGATTACAAGAGACATTGTCGAACGGGCTGAGAAACTATCAACAGCCACTGAAAAGTTTGCAAAAGCTGGTCAAGGACTCGAATCGGATTACGACCGCGCTCGTACAGAAGTTTCGCTTCGAAAAAGCGAATTGATTCGAACAGAAGAATTAGCGGCAGTAGCATCGTCGCGATTGGCCGAGCTAGTGCGCTGGGACTCGGGGACGCGGTTGGTCCCATCGGAGTTACAACTAATCCCGACTGAACTCACGGACAAGAACGCATCGGTTAGAGAACTCGTGTCGCTGGCTCTTAGTAAGCGGCCCGAACTGGCAGAGTCCAGGCACTTAGTAGGTGAAGCCGTTGAAAGATTGAATCGCGAGCGCAATGCGCCACTCGTACCAAGCGTCTTGCTGGCTGCAAGCTACGGTGGCCTTGGTGGTGGATTGGGAAGTAATTTGTCCAACTACGGTGATCGGCTCGATGCAGACGCAGTTGCCTATTGGGAAGTACGGCAACTAGGTGTTGGAGAGAATGCGATTCGCCGAGAAGCCAAATCCAGGATCACGCAAGCACGAATGCGAGAAATTTCGCAAATGGATAGGATAGCACGTGAAGTGACCCAATCACATGCACAAGTCACGGCGCGAGCTCGACAAATTCAAGTAGTTGAAGAGGCAATTGTGACCGCAGAAAAATCATTTACGAAGAACTGGGATCGCATTCAAAACGGCCAAGGACTTCCCATAGAGGTCCTTCAATCCATCCAGGCTTTAGCAACAGCTCAGCGCGAATATGTCAAAGTCGTTGCAGACTTTAATGTTGCTCAGTTTACGCTTCAAAGGTCGCTTGGTTGGCCGGTCGCCGATCAGTCCACCATCGCTTTTGGCGAATAGAGGAATCAAGTTTCCCGAGTCGCATTTGTCCATTTCCTGCCGTTCCTTGCCTTACCGGCTTGTTGATTTAATTAGCCGCAACGCGTTAGCGTCGGTTCATTCGCCAACAACCTGGGCTAACGCCCATCGGCTAAACATTATTTTTGTTAATCGCATTAAATCAACAAGCCCTTCCGCACAGGACTCAGAAACCATAGGCAGGGTTTTTAGGATCGAAGTCGGACTCGGACAAACCGACGTTGAGGGACACGTCTTGATATGTATACTCCTCCAGTAGCTCAGGCTTTCCACCCAGCGTCTTTGGCCAACTAAAACTGGCATATTTCAGCGGGATCAGGCGTTCCTCGTCGATATAGATCTGCGCCAAGTAAAATTCGAACTCGACCGTTTTGCCATCTACAACCGCCGTCGGAGTTTCGTGAATTACCTCCATCAGCCGGCATGTCCTATCTCCGATTGGAACTTTTTCCGTTGTGCGAATCGTAACGGGTCCGAGATGGCGATCCCTTTCTCCCTTTTCAATAAGCTTTCCCAGTAGCTTTTCGATACCTATCTCGGTGATGGGATAGCGGTTTCCCAACATGGCCAATCGGCTTTCAGGCATCAAATCGACGGAGATGATGCCGAGCAGCCCTGCTTCATGCGCCGTTAGTTTGTTGTCATTGCGTCCCTGAACCCAGATGACTTCACGTCCCGCTTGGGACTTGGGTTCGAGGGTCTTTAAGTAAACTGAGACTTTCCGATTCGAGATCTCTGGTCCCATCGGGGTGTCATACTTTAGTTTCAGGGCCATTTTGGTTTCCGGAACCAGTTTGCCCCCTACTCTTTCTCGTTTGATCAAAACGGCCGTGTAATCTCGATGTTGTTGGACATGGTTTCGCAATGCTGTTTTCGCAAAATCTAGCAATGGATCGAGGGGGTGCGATTGCAAAGTTCCGCCGCTTTCCGCAATTAAACTGGAATTGCCTTCCTGAGGAGTTTTAGCAACGACAACCGGTTCATTAGCGAACCGATTCCACAGGAAGCTTGCGGAAACGCCGAGGATGGCAGCGATCAGCAGCAAGCATCCGATTAGTCGTGCAGCCCAAATTCGGTGCCCTTGTCGAGCCACGGTTGCACCTCTTGTTTAGAAATGGTTCTGGCGATTTCGAAGCCTCTGCTGGTCAATGAAAAGTCGCGGTGAATGTGGTGCATCACCAATCCCTGTTCGCAAAGAACTCGAAAACCTTCTAAGAAACGGACCGTCACCTCGGGCTCGTTTGGATCGCGAAACGCAATGGTCTGCGTTTCGTCCAATTCGATATAAACTGCTAACATTCGCGAAGGAGCCTCGAAAGCTGCATTCACCGCCTTGATCTCGATTACACCTCGATCGCGAGCGGCAACAAGAATTGCCTTTGCCTCTGGCGGGAATTGGTCGATGGCGAATGTGTTTGCGGTGCCTATTTCTACCATAGAGTTGCTGCAAAGCTGGGAAAGCGCCACCAGGACGGGTGCGCCAGCTCCGAGTGCATCCCAGCTTCCGCTCAAGTAATTGTCTAATGGCTGCATCTTGACGACGCTTCGAATCGGTTTGGAGAAGTCTTGCTCCATGTCCATTTCACCTGTTAACACTTGGTAAGGCAGAAGATTACGGATTGTCGGTGCTGGCAAACAGCCTCATAATCCTATGCGTTCTTGTTTGGGAAAACAGTGTCTCCCGCTTTAAAATCCTAAGTACCTGCACAAATTTCATTCCAGAGAGTTTACCTATGGCCTTGGTTCCGCTTCGCAAAGTCCTCGATCATGCAGCCGAAAATGGGTATGGAGTAGCTGCATTTAATGTCAACAACATGGAGCAAATCCAATCCATTATGGAAGCTGCACAGGAAACGAATTCTCCAGTCATTATTCAGGCGTCTCGCGGTGCTCGATCTTATTCGCAGGATGCGTACCTCCGCCATTTAATGTTGGCCGCAGTGGAACTCTATCCGAATATTCCGATCGTGATGCATCAGGATCACGGCAATTCACCTGCAACTTGCCTTTCCGCGATCGACAACGGTTTCACCTCCGTCATGATGGACGGCTCGCTCAAGGAAGACGGCAAGACTCCGGCAGCCTATGACTACAACGTGGCCGTCACGAAAGAAGTCGTCAAGCTGGCCCATGCTCGCAACGTTTCCGTCGAAGGCGAGCTCGGCTGCTTGGGTTCGCTTGAAACGGGGGGTGGCGAAGCCGAGGACGGCCATGGTGCCGAAGGTGTCTTGAGCCATGATCAATTGCTAACGGATCCAGACGAAGCCGCCCGATTCGTCGCAGAGACCAATGTAGACGCTCTCGCCGTTGCAATCGGAACAAGCCATGGCGCTTATAAATTCACACGCAAACCGGACGGTGAAGTTTTGGCCATGTCGCGTATTGAAGCAATTCATAAGCTGCTTCCTAACACTCACTTGGTAATGCATGGTAGCAGCAGCGTGCCACAAGAACTGCAGGATATTATCAATAAATTTGGTGGCAAGATGAAACAAACCTGGGGTGTACCTGTCGAAGAGATTCAGCGGGGCATAAAGAGCGGCGTACGCAAGATCAATGTGGATACCGACTGCCGCATGGCAATCACGGGAGCCATACGGAAAGTACTCACCGAGCATCCAGACAAATTCGATCCTCGCGACTACCTTAAGCCAGCTCGAACGGCGATGAAGCAAGTCTGTATGGACCGAATGGTTTCGTTCGGCCAAGCGGGCAATGCGAGCAAAATCAAGTAAACAGGCGTTCGGTCTAACTTTGCGTTTTCATTTCGGAGTTGTTGCAATGTCCTTGTTACGTTCGTTGATCATCGCAGTTGCACCCGTAGCATTGATGGTTCCCATCGGGCTCTCTTTTATTAGTCACCCAACCATTGCAATTGCTGCAGATAAACTTGTCGTCGGCTCAGTCGCACCCAAGCTGAACATAGAGCACTGGGTCCAAAACGGCGATGGAAAATTTCCGAAGGTTACTGACTTCAAATCCGGTAAAGTCTATGTAGTCGAGTTTTGGGCAACGACCTGCGGGCCGTGTGTGCAGAGCATGCCCCATTTAGCCCAGTTGCAGTCAACCTACGCAGACAAAGGACTCCAAATCGTAAGTATCAGTAGCGAACCATTGGACGTTGTAAAAGACTTTCTTGGAAATGAGCTAACCGACGAATCCGGCAAGAAGAAAACAATTCGCGAAGTAACAAAGGCGTATTGTTTGACAACGGATCCAGATGGTTCAAGCGATATGGACTACATGCTCGCAGCAAACCAGGACGGCATTCCTTGTGCGTTTATCGTTGGAAAAGATGCAAAAATTGAATGGATTGGGCATCCGATGGAAATGGATGGAATTCTCGAATCCGTTCTTGAGGACAAGTGGGATCGCGAAAAATACGCCGCCGAACAGAAGCTTATCGAAGAAATCCAAAAGACGGTTGGCGGTCTAGCAAGAAAAAAGAAATTTGCGGAAGCGGTAGCTGCGATCGACGGCTTCATAACTAAGGTATCCGACCGCCGCATTCAATTTGGACTCTATAAATCCAAGATCGATTTGCAGATCCGCGCTAACGCTGATGTAAAGGAACTTACCAAATCTTATGAAGAGCTTTTTGCAAGCTGCGCTGACGAACCGCTCTTCATTCAAGATGTCGCTTGGTCTGCTTACGAGAACTACGTCGAAAATAAACTTCAAAGCAAGAAAATTATTCGTATCTCCATTGCCGCTGTCGAAAAAGCACTACCTCTAGTGGCAGGCGCAACCAAGGCCAATTTGTTCGATACCATCGGACGGCTTTACTCGGGAATTGGAGATTTGGAGCCTGCCATTCAAGCTCAAACACAAGCCGTCAAACTATCGGATGGAAGCGATCAAGGAAGCTTCAAGGAGTTCTTGTTGGAACTTCAAAACGAAGCAAAAAAAAGCAAAAAGTAATGGACTCTATGAAGGGACTTTTCCCTGTTGCCATTTTGATTTCTGGTGGTGGTACTACGCTTAGAAATCTTATTCAACTGCGAGATAGCGGGGCTCTTTTAGTGGATTTTCGTTTGGTGGTCAGTTCCAAAAAGGAGGCCAGCGGGCTGAAATTTGCGGAGGCGGCATCGATTCCCACGGTGGTTGTTCCTAAAAGCAAAACCCAAACGGCCGAAGAACATTCCGAAAATGTTTTTGGTCCAATACGCAATGCTGGCGCTCGGTTAGTTGTCATGGGAGGATATCTCCAACATGTTTTGATTCCGTCGGACTTTGAGAACAAGGTTATCAATATCCACCCTTCGCTGATTCCTTCGTTTTCGGGCAAAGGAATGTATGGGCTGAAAGTGCATCAAGCGGCCATCGATTTTGGAGCGAAAATGTCCGGTTGTACCGTGCATTTCGTCGATAATGAGTATGATCACGGTCCCATAATCATGCAGCGGTCTTGTGAGGTGTTAACCACCGATTCCGCTGAATCGCTCCAGCGCCGCGTGTTTGAACTGGAATGCGAAGTGTTGCCTGACGCGATACGTGAAATAGCGGCACGGCGATCTGAGCCTTGACTCATTTGAGTTCTGACAAGTCAAACATCTTGATTCTTCCAGTTGCAGTTTTATAGCCTGACAAGCTATACTTTACCGCGTAGCAAATGCAAAAATTGCAAAGGCTATCACCCAACTCTTCCCAGCCTCCCTCCTCATTTCGTTTTTGGTTCCGCGATCACTCTTCAAATAGGTGCAGTCCACCTTTTTTTTGGATGATGCGAGCCACAATCAAGACGATGCTTTTCGACGCCCTACCAACTATGACCGGTCAAGATGATGATGATGCTCGCTCGAAGGGTGAGCCGCGTGCAAAGCCGCAGTTTAAACGAGAGGAAACTCTTTCTCTCTCCGAAGAACTGTTTAAAGAACAACGCAGTTCAGGTGCGACTCCGCTACCGGTCGAACGACGCGAGTCGCTTGATTTTGCAACTTTGCAACAAATGCCTATAGAGGATTTATTGGCGAATGCAAATACGGAGCACATTGCGAACGCGGAAAAACTGGATCGCCAGGAGCTCATTTTCCAAGTTCTCAAGGCGAGAATGCTATCCTCGGGGATTCTGTACGGCGAGGGAACTTTAGAAATCCTAGCCGATGGCTTTGGGTTCCTTAGATCATCGAGCCACCACTATATTTCATGCCCGGATGATATCTATATTTCGCCGTCGCAGATTCGCAGATTTGGTTTGACAACAGGAATGACTATTTCGGGCCAAGTTCGCCCTCCGAAAGAAAACGAACGCTATTT
>JAYVPE010000186.1:0-7728 GCA_043757575.1 Pirellula sp. | reverse complement strand
ATGCACCGATCTGCGATCGCATCCGACGCAAGCATGGTTTCCAGTTTTTGGGCCAACGCTTTCGGAGTAAATCTCCTCGGCTTAAGACAATCACCAATCCCTTGTTCTACGATTCGAGATGCGTTGTCGAACTGATCATGTGCTTGAGGACGGATTAGTTGCGGGATCCCGGCAGCCATCGCCTGCGACGCGGAACCAATCCCCCCGTGATGCACAAAAGCGGAACAGCGTGGCAGCAACAGGCTAAGCGGGACAAAAGGAATATGCAGAATGGATTTCGGTAGAATTGGCGGGATCTGCTCTCCGAATCGCGTTAAAAATATTGCTCGCCGACCGATCAGTTCACATGCCCGCGCTGCGATTTTGAAGAACTCTTGACCAAATAGGTTGGCGGAACCAGGCGTGAAGGCGATTGGCTTGGACCCGCTTTTGAGAAACGTTTCCAGGACTTCGAGTGAATCCGATGGGAATGCGTTGTTTCCGTTTTCGCGTTCGTCCCAAAGCGGAAAGTCAACTTGCGTATACGGGCCGGGCCAATCGGTTTGTGATGGACAAAACCAGTCGGGAAATAAACACAATAGTAACGATTTCGAATGCCACCACTGCATAACGTGTTTTATAGGCTCAAGGCCTAATTCATCGCGATATCGATTGAGACTAGGTCGAACCACAGGATCGATCACTAGCCGTTGCGCCAGCTCATAAATGCGATTTTGAAACCAAATGGGTCCGAAGAGCCCCGGCATTCTCGGCGGACGTAGCCGGCTCCAAAGCATCACTGGCTGCAAATGAACGGAAACAACTGTCACTCCTAATTTATCTTGGGCGTTGAGGGCACCAAACCCAAAGCAATTGGACAACACCGTGGTGGGTCGCTTGGCCGACTCCTGTGCAACTATCTCAAATTGCGGTCGAACCGTGGGCTCAATCAACTTTCGATAGAGATAGGGAAACGATCGGAATGGATGCCAAAGTTCAGGGCTTCGGAGGCCAGAGTGGAATTCTGCTTCCGAACCGAGTTCGATGAAATCTAAACCAAACCGCTTTGCCAGACCGGCGAAATAACCGTTGGTAGAGAGCGTGACCGCGTGTCCCCTACGCTTTAACTCCAGAGCCAGCCCAACAAATGGATGAACGTCACCTGCGCTTCCCAGCGGCATAATCAAGTAATGCATTGATAAGTCAGCATTGAAGTTCGTGTTAAAGATTCCATTGGTCCCATACCTTGGAGTATACCTTTGTGTCCGGCTGAGGACATCAAGTCTGAACGTGGATCACCAAATCGATTGCTTGCGCAGACGTCATAAACATCAGTTTCAACGTAAAGCGCAGGCACCTTGTGAAATGATACCTTTTTTCTAACCCGTAGTCTCGCACGGTTCAAGTTACCGCGCAAGCTTACGCAAACAAACAGCACATGAGATTTACGAGACTTGGTTATGACCAGCCCAAAACCGCACTACCTATTATTCTGCGATGGCAATGTCTCTGCCAACGGAGAAAGTGCGGGCTTGCAAAGAGGTCGATGGCGATTTGTATTGGAGGATCTGGTCTCGGGAGTACGGATCGAAGCGACCGATCAAGAAAACGCTTGTGCCCCTGACCGATCGGCTCTGGTGGCGGTTCTGAGAGGACTAGAAGCATTAGAACAACCAAGTCGAGTCACTCTCGTAACCACTAGCCGATACGTGACACGCGGACTTCAATACGGATTGTCCGAGTGGCGAGAAAACGACTATTCGTGGGAACATTTCGGAGCTGTCCAACCGATTCGCAACGCGGACCTCTGGAAACGAATCGATCGAGCACTTGCGTATCATCAAGTCCAATGCCGTTGGATGGCGCAAGAAGCGGCGACAGAACAGAGGGACGATTCGTTTTCTCCATCGCACGCCCCCAGCTCATCGGAAAAAGAGGCAGGTCAGGTATCTCAAGCTGCTAACCCATCGAAACTCGCTAGCGTGGAGACCGGAAAGTCTACCAACCTGCAAAATACAAGCCGACGTTCTCGAAGTGTGGTCAGCACCCAAACGACCGCTTCGACGACCCAACGTCAGCGGGTCTATGTCGATACGCCATTATCCATGGATTTCGACGGTAGTAATCAGAATAAAACGAAATTCCGAAAAAGTCATCCGGTGATTTTCCAATGCGATTTTTTGAGACCTAACAGCTTTTTGCATCTGATAATGCTGCCGGTTCGATTAGCTCGTCGCGGTCCAGTTTGTCTTTGCAGCAACGTTTGGGACGCCATTTTAGCCATAGATGAGTGGCTGGAGTCGTTTTTGCGTTGCCTCTTTTTGCTCGACCCAAGCAATAGAGCATCTCGGCGTTTGCTGGAGGACGCATGCCGCCAACCCAGCCTTACACGTAAACCATATCATTCGGTATAACCATTGGAGAAATTGTGCAAACCCAGATCAATCTGAATTCCTTGACCAACATTATCGACGGAGTGAGTGGGGACCCTGGCAGTGTTTTAGGGCCCCATACCATTCATGTTGACGGCAAAAAAGCCGTTGCTGTTCGGGGTTATTTTCCAGGATTTGATCAGGCATGGCTGCTTGACGACCGCAATTCGGCATCTCGACCGATGCGTCGCATCCATCCATCCGGGTTGTACGAAGGACTGATTCCACAGCCTGACTCCAATCCTCCTCAATACCGATTTCGGCTTTCAAATTCGAGCGGAAAGACCATTGAAATGCAAGATCCTTATGCTGTGCCAAGCATGATCAGCGACTTCGACAGGCACTTATTTAACGCTGGCCAACATTGGAACATTTACGAGAAACTCGGCTCCCATGTCCGCGATGTCAACGGTCATTCCGGCGTTAATTTTGCCGTTTGGGCACCCAATGCGCAGAGTGTCCAGGTTATCGGCGATTTCAATCATTGGGACGGTCGCTCGCACTGTATGCAGAAACAAATTCCGTCCGGTATTTGGGAGCTCTTTGTTCCTCAAATCGGCGTCGGACAAAAGTACAAATACCGTGTCCGAATGCTAGATGGCCAAGTCGTCGACAAAACGGATCCGTACGGTTTCTTTGCAGAATTACCCCCAAGAACTGCTTCCATAGTCCAATCGCTCGATGATTACAAATGGAACGATCAAAATTGGCTTGAGAGACGCAAGAACGAGAACCAGCTCGAAAAGCCGATGTCGGTCTACGAAGTCCATTTAGGCTCATGGCGCAAATGCGAAAAAGGCGTTCATGGATGGATGAACTATCGCGAAATTGCGCATCAGTTGGTTCAATATTGCAAAGAGATGGGCTTTACGCACTTGGAATTGATGCCCGTTTCGGAGCATCCGTTTACCGGCTCTTGGGGCTATCAAACCGTCGGCTACTTTTCCGCAACGAGTCGCTACGGTACTCCCGAAGATTTTATGTACTTCGTCGACCATTGCCATCAAAATAGTCTGGGCGTGATCATTGACTGGGTGCCAGCTCACTTCCCCAAGGACGCACACGGTTTGCGCCAGTTCGATGGCTCTGCTTTGTACGAACATGCCGATCCGCGCCAAGGCGAGCATCCCGATTGGGGAACCATGATCTTTAACTTCGGACGCAATGAAGTCCGGAATTTCTTGGTCTCCAACGCACTTTTCTGGCTTGATAAATACCACATCGATGGCCTCCGGGTCGACGCTGTTGCATCCATGCTCTATCTGGACTATTCCAGAAAGCAAGGCGAATGGCTACCGAATGTTCATGGCGGACGCGAGAATCTCGAAGCGATCCATTTGCTCCGAGAATTCAACATCCAAGCTCATGCGCGCCATCCTGGCGTTTTAACCATTGCCGAGGAATCGACCGCATGGCCCGGAGTAAGTCGACCAACTGAATTTGGTGGACTTGGGTTCTCGCTCAAGTGGAATATGGGATGGATGAATGACACGCTCCGCTATATGCGAAACGATCCAATCCATCGCCAATACCATCACAACGAACTCACCTTCAGTTTAATCTATGCCTTTACCGAAAATTTTACATTGCCGCTGTCGCATGACGAAGTGGTTCATGGCAAGGGCGCGTTGATCGCTCAAATGGCCGGGGACCTATGGCAGAAGTTTGCTAACTTACGTTTGCTCTATTCGAGCATGTGGACTCATCCAGGCAAAAAGTTACTATTCATGGGCTGTGAATTGGCCCAGTGGCACGAGTGGAACTACGACAATGCCATTCAGTGGGATCTGTTGGATTGGGATACGCATCGCGGTATGCAAAAACTTGTTTCCGACCTCAATCATTTAGTGCAACGCGAGCCAGCCTTGTATGAATTGGATTTCACATCCGAGGGATTCGAGTGGATTGATTGCATGAACGCGCAGGACAGCGTTTTGGGTTACCTCCGCAAGGCCAAGGACCCGAACGACTTTTTAGTGGTATGCAGCAACTTCACGCCTGTAGTCCGTAAATACCGTATTGGCGTTCCGAAGGGTGGCTTTTACCAAGAAGTGTTCAATAGTGACTCGGTTCATTACGCTGGCACGAACATCGGAAATTATCCAGGCCTGATGGCGGACATTGCGATCCCACATCATGGCCGTCCAGCCTCGATCGAATTGAACCTACCGCCTTTGGCGACTGTGGTTTTTAAACCGCAGTGATACATGGCCCCCATGCATCAATGGGCAGTCCAGTTTCCATGTCGTGTTCAACTCGATGTGGAATTTGCTAGCAAACCCCATATCGCTAGGACAGAACAGCGAATCGCTGAATTCTGAGTAAGCATGATCTGGCACTAAAGCTGCATTTGTGCGATTCTAATTTGATCAATAGGAATGTACGTTTTCAGCCAAAGGAATGGCAACATGTTTAAGAGCCACTCATCGACAAACTTGTCCATCGCAGCCATCTTGTTTTGCTTGATGTCACTCCGGGTGGAAGCGGACGAGAAGAAACTTTGCATTCGCGATATTGAATTTACGGGCAACAAAGCGTTTTCGGAGCGACACCTTCGAAACGGTTTTAGCACAGTCCCATACCTTGAGACAGAACTGCACAAACTGCCGGAACATGAACAAGCAACTCTCGTTACGGATTTGCTAGTGCAAGGCTATCTTCGTATGGGCTTTTTCGATGCTAACGTTTCGGCAAGTTGGGATCAGCCGGCTGGTGCCGAACGTCGCCTGCGGGTCTCAATAGACGAATCGGTTCCTTACCATCTGACTGACATTGTTCTGCGAGGGTCGGATATCGATCTTCTTGACAAGGAAGTCCTCGCTGCAATTCAAACTATCCTTCGATTGCAAGATGGAAGCGCGGCACCTTGCTCGAAAGAGGCGCTCGGAGGGTCGGCAGAAAGCAGTCTGCATCTTGGGTCCAAGGTTCGAGCGTTGTTACTCGAGGAACGAAAGGAATCCATTCGGTGGGCTATCGACGACGCCATTCGAAAGTCAGGCTTTGCCAAGGGGAACTTCATCCTCAGTGAGGAACGCAATGCCGAACAACATGGCCAAAGAATAATCGTAACATTTGAAAGTTTCGGCCCAAAGATTCGCGTCGAGCAAATTCGAGTATCGGGGCTCGAAAGAGACACGGAATTGGAATTTTTGACTTTCGTAGGTTGCGAGCCAGGAATGGTTTGGAACGAGACGAAAGGGCATGAATGCGAACGTAAATTACGCGAATCGGGCAGATTCCAGCAACATACGCTAGGCGTCTCTTTTAGTCCTATCGATCCGTCCGTTTGCATAATATCATTCCATGTCGTCGAATGTCCCAACCTGCCTCGACTGAGTGAAACACTGAGTGAGGACCAGGAGACATTAAAAAAAATGGCGATTCAGTTGTCTGTTCAATCTAAACAGAACTTAAAGGCAACATTTCGATTGGGGGATTTGACGGATCCGAGTAGCGAACCCGAGACGCAGGTAACGTTCGTTTTTGGCGAAGACGGATTTATTGCGTTAAGCGATTGTCGGGGCGAATTAGACGTCTTTTTGGATGCAGCCAACACCGAGGCAAATATTTGGTGTGATGGTGCACGGTTTTTCAGCACCAATTATGGAATGCTTGGAGGAGAGAAGAGGCCCCAAGTGAACATGAAATTCAAGTTAACCGGCGCTCCGGTTGTCGGCGAGAAAAGCTCTCTACAGTATGGATTCGAGATAAACCGCAAATTTTCCAAATTTTGCGAAAATCGGATCGATTTGCCGCCGTTCTATTTTCTTAACCAGGAGCTACACGAAATCAGCCGCACTCCAGAGATTATTCGAATTACAGGGGAGGACTTCACCATTGTCCAAGATGCTAAAAATGGTCAGATCGTTTCATTGGAACTGATGAAGAGCAAAGAAGAATCATCGATTGACCGATCGATTTCATTCCATTTCGAATTCGGCATGGATTTTTACAACGAGATACACGCTGCACGGTTAAGTGAATTCCCGGTGCCCAATGACCACCAGGGAAGACTAGTGTCGGACGAATCCCTGTCGGGAACGTTTCTAGCCCTCCTTATTGCTGCGGACATCGCCAATCACTTCGACATTAGTGAGACCGGCGAGAGCCCTTTTACCTGCGACCAATTCCAAGAGAGTAAATTCCCCCTTCTTACGATCGCAAGTCGATGTAGCGCCTCAGGTTTTGGCAAAGCTTCTCCGCAACTTAAGTACATGGACGAGCTTTATGGCTACAAGCATCAATTTCCATCCGAGATTGAAGCCGCTACTAGTTCCATCCTCTTGGACAATCGCATGGGGCCTGTTTCTTGCACCCTTCTCGCCTTCCTACAGTTGCGCATCGGTTACAACGATTCGCGGATGCTTGTCAAAACGGGGATGGAACGGTGCGACCCGGAATCCATTCTTGCGGAGGTGCATCATATTCTGGCGCAAGATAGAAAGATGCATGAGCTGCTTAGGGCTGCCACTGAGATTCTTCGAACGCATCCTCATTGGCTTCAATATGAGCCACTCAAGCCTTTTTTGGGTGTTTTGGAAAAGGAACTCACGATTTTGTTGAAGCAAGACAAGAACACAGAAACGATCTGTAACGAAGCCCTAGAACTCATCTGCAAAAGCGTACTGGTTGATGTCATAAAAAGGGGCTTGGTCGACAGTTATGCCTCTCCTATTGATCTTTCCAAAATCGGTACTAAAGCAGAGCCTGAAAAAGATTCAAAGAAGGATTCTGACAAGGAAAAGAAAACTCGCAAAGTGCGTACAGAACCGTATAAAGTAAAACTCGATGGCATGCGTTTTTCGATGCCCGACGTCAAGAATTGAGGTATTTACAGTGCTAAACATGCCGTTTTGCCGTGTCAATCCGCTAGCAAGTTTTGTGGTTTTCTTTTGGCTAGCACTAAATCTAGTTAAGACTCGCGTGTGGGCTACTAATCGGTAAAATGCGGGCGGTTGCTCAAGCAGGAGTGGCATGGAGTCCTCATCAAATCCGGTGTTTTCGTATGGCTACCGAACAAAAACGTTTGCGCAAAGATGATGCATCCAAAAGCAAACGGCCGCAGACAGCCAATATCCTCGACCGGTCGCCACCCTTTGATTTGCAGGCGGAGATGGGGGTTCTCGGCAGTTTGATCTTGAATCCAGATGTCGCGAACGATCTTGCGTTAGAAATACGTGCGGATGATTTCTACGACGATGCACATCGAAAGCTTTACGCCGCGATGATGAACATGTTCGACAGCGGTCGAAAAATGGACGTCACGCTACTTGTAAGTGACCTGAAAACTGCGGGCGACTACGAACTCATCGGCGGA
>JAYVPE010000185.1:0-7751 GCA_043757575.1 Pirellula sp. | reverse complement strand
CGGCGAGTTTGGAGCGATAGAGGCTGCGCCCGTCTTTACCAAGAGCTCGCAATCGAGAAAAAAATCCATCGACGCCATAGACGCTGCTGAAAACAACCCAATCGTATTGGTCGAGCAATTGGAGCGTTGCATCGACAGCTTGCCAATCCGTTGGCGATTCGATTGTCATCACAGGCTGCTGAATGACATCTGCACCTTGTTCCGCAAACTTTTGACTGAGAATTCTTGCTGTTTGAGCAGGGCTTGTAACCCAAACGCGTTTTCCAAACCACGGTCTCTTCGAAAACCAATCCATCGTTTTTGCCATTCGAATCACTTCGCCAATAATGCTAATGATGGGTGGACGCAATCCAGGAATCGTGGCAATGGTCGCGGCAACTGTTCCTAAATCGCACCGGATCACTTGTTGATCCGGCCAGGAACAGCGGCGAACCATGGCCACTGGTGTCGATGGTGGTTTCCCCGCATCGATCAGTTTGCCGCTCCAATGAGCGGCGGTGGTTACTCCCATATAGAGCACGAGCGTGCCGGGAAATTTAGCAAGTGCATTCCAATCGAGCGACTCCTCTGCATCCTCGTTGCCATCGGCTGGCTGCAATCGACCAGTGACCAAGGCCACGGCAGACGACCAATCTCGATGTGTGATCGGAATACCTGTAAAGGCGCTGGCCGCAAGGGCTGCGGTGATGCCGGGAACGATTTCGTATGGGATACCTTCCTCGACGAGTCTATCGACTTCTTCTGCCGTGCGGGCAAAGATACCGGTATCTCCGCCTTTGAGCCTCGCGACTGACTTGCCCAATTTGGAGAGACGCACGACTTCGTCGTCGATTTGGGACTGCGCCCAAATGCCTCCGTGACCATGTTTGCCAACGCAAATTTTTTCCGCATGGATCGATGCGTAGTCGAGCAACGCTTTGTTGGCTAACCCATCATAGAGAATCGCATCAGCCCGACCAATCAGCTCCGCACCTCGAACAGTGATTAAGCCTGGATCACCAGGTCCAGCGCCGATAAGGTAGACCTTTCCTTTTCGGGTGTGATTCATTTCAGCGTCCCCCCAGGGTTCATGGCTGCTTTGGATCCGATAACGAGCTTCCTATGCTGGCCCAACCAAAACTTGACTTCTGGCAGCGAGATCGAAATATTTCGAAACAGGTCGCTCGGAATCGCGTTGGTCGCTAAGACATGCGAGAGATTCGGCAACTCCTCCAAATTGGCCCAAAACTCGTGCGCCATTATGGCGTCTTGCACGTCGAGTAGAGTCAAATTTGGAAAATGAGCCAGTAAGGCTAGGAAGGTATCAGGAATCAAAACCTCTCTCGCAACGACAATTCGGATCTCAGCTCGACGGCGCTTGGCATCCCTGGCACCGGAATCCTCCACGGCTTCATCTAGGCCAGCTTGGTCGAGGACAAGACAGTTATTCATACCGCAGGGCGAAACCAGTAGACAGTTTTCGTGCTCAACGATGCTAAGCGATTCAAATTGCTTTTGCTTGGCGGCCATGAGCACGCTGAGCAAGAACAAATACGCTATTAGCATTACGCTTAAGGCTACCTGATGAACGCCCTCCCTAAAGCTTCTGCCGCCCGCAATGACAATTGACCCCGACGCCGCCATGGCAACCAAGGTTGTCACTACCGCTATAGCGATCGCGATCTTGGTAATCGTAATGACTGGCCGTCGTCGCTTTCGCATGCGTTCTAAGCTTCCGCAAGTTTGCGAAGGACGGTTGGGAGAATACCACCGTTGCGATAGTAGTCGATTTCGACAGGTGTATCGATTCGAACGAGGGCTTCGAAGGATTGCTTGGTGCCATCGAGTTTCGTGGCTATGACCTCGACTCGGCTTCGCGGCTGGAGTTTGTCACTCAGCCAAGGAATATCGATCGATTCCTCGCCAGTGAGTCCAAGAGTCAAAGCGGATTGCCCCTCGAGGAATTGGAGCGGAAGCACGCCCATACCCACCAAATTGCTTCGGTGAATGCGTTCGTACGATACTGCAATCACTGCATGAATGCCGAGCAGAAGCGTTCCTTTTGCGGCCCAGTCGCGAGACGAACCGGTTCCGTATTCCGAACCAGCTAGAATCACTAGCGGCGTTTTGCTGGCTTGATATTTCATCGAAGCGTCGTAGATACTCATCTGTTCCCCGGTCGGCAAATATATTGTCACGCCACCTTCGATACCTGGAGTCATTGCGTTCCTTATGCGGATATTGGCAAACGTCCCGCGAACCATAACCCGGTCGTTACCACGACGAGCACCGTAGCTATTGAAATCCCGTGCGTGAACGCCATTCTCAACCAAGAATCGTCCGGCAGGCCCATCTTTGGCAATCGAGCCGGCTGGCGAAATATGGTCAGTAGTCACGGAGTCGCCAAAAACGGCCAGCACGCGTGCAGCATGGATCGGTGCGATGGATCCTTCTTTGGTGGTAATCCCCTCCAAAAATGGTGGACGCTGGATGTAGGTACTCTTTTCATCCCATCTGTAGAGTTCGCCGGGAATGATGGGGATGGCATTCCATGTTTCATTCGAAGTAAAGGCGCTGGAATAGAGTTGAATGAACATCTCCGGCTGAACACTTTCTTCGATGGTTCGTTCGATCTCTTCTTGGGTCGGCCAAATCTCGCGAAAGAACACTGGCTTGCCATCGGGATCATGTCCAATGGGCTCATTTTCGAAATCGATTTCTAAAGTACCAGCGATCGCGTAAGCGACGACTAAGGCTGGACTTGCAAGGTAATTCGCGCGTGTATGTGGATTGACTCGACCCTCAAAGTTTCGATTACCGCTTAGTACGGCGACCGCCACCAAATCTCCCTCATGGATCGCGGTGGAAACCGATTCGGGTAACGGGCCGCTATTGCCGATGCAGGTCGTGCAACCATAGCCTACGATATGAAAACCGAGCTGCTGCAGAGGACCGAGAACGCCTGCCTTTTCGAGATAGTCGGTGACAACTCGGGAGCCTGGTGCCAAACTGGTCTTAATAAACGATTTCACCGTGAGTCCCCGTGCAACCGCTTTTTTGGCCAATAAGCCTGCACCGAGCATGACAGATGGGTTGCTCGTATTGGTGCAAGAAGTGATCGCAGCAATTACGACCGAACCGTGACCGATGCTGAAACTGTGTCCCTTGTCTATGACCGTTGACTTCGACAACAATTGCTCGTTAGTTAAACCAAAACCTCGCTCAGCAATCGGTGCCGAAAGAGCCTTTGCAAATGAAGTCTTTAAGGACTTGAGTGGCACACGATCTTGCGGACGCTTTGGCCCTGCGAGGGATGGTTCGACACTGCTTAGGTCGAGCGTCAGCACTTTGGTATAGTCTAGATCTGGACTGCCATCGGTTCGGAACAAGCCTTGTTCTTTGCAATAACGTTCTACCAGTTCTATTTCATCTGAAGTTCTACCGGTGCGGCGCATGTATACGAGCGTCTCGTTGTCGACAGGGAAGAAACCCATTGTCGCTCCGTATTCAGGAGCCATATTAGCGATCGTGGCTCTGTCGGCGAGTGACATGCGTGAGACTCCCTCGCCAAAGAACTCGACGAATTTATTAACGACACCTTCCTTTCGCAAGATTTCTGTGACTCTCAAAACAAGATCTGTTGCCGTAGCGCCGGGCGACAGCTTGCCCAGCAATTTCATGCCGACAACTTCCGGCATCAGCATGTAGAGTGGCTGGCCTAACATGGTTGCTTCTGCTTCGATACCGCCGACTCCCCAACCGAGGACGCCTAGGCCGTTGATCATCGTCGTGTGCGAGTCGGTACCAACCAACGTGTCTGGATAGGCCACAGCGCCTGCATGGTCTTGGCCCATGAATACAACCTTGGCTAGGAATTCCAAGTTGACTTGGTGAACGATGCCCGTGTTGGGCGGAACCACTCGAAAGTTATTGAACGCTTGTTGGCCCCATCGTAGGAATTCGTACCGTTCTTTGTTGCGCTCGAACTCTACCTCTACGTTTTTCGCAAGCGAGTCGGCTGCTCCGAAAAAGTCGACTTGGACAGAGTGATCGATAACCAAATCGACAGGAATGAGTGGATTGATCTTTTTCGGGTCCCCACCCAATGACTTCATGCCATCTCTCATGGCGGCAAGATCAACGACAGCGGGCACGCCCGTGAAGTCTTGCAGGACTACGCGAGCTGCTTTGAATGGCACCTCGAGTTCTGCAGGTTTGGCGGCGTTCCATTGGGCGAGATTCACCACGTCGGCTAGAGAAACCTGGTAGCCGTCACAATTTCTCAAGACCGCTTCGAGCAGAACACGAATGGAAAAAGGAAGCTTGGAGATCGACGCAATTCCGTCTTTTTCGAGTTTAGCAAGTCGATAGATTCCAAGTTGACCTTGCGGGGCACGAAAAGTATCGCGGGAGCCAAACGGGTCGGTCAGTCTCTGTGAGGTTGTCATAGCTGGCACAAGTAGAAGTTATTGGAAAGTGTTAGTGCCACAGGTAGAATCAATCCGCCAGTCGCCTTAGGGGCCGTCTATTGTAGCTTGGCCAGTCAAAAGAAAAACGGCCCGTGCAAGTTACCTTGCACGGGCCGATTTAGATTTTTTCGAAGTCGTTGAACTTGTTTACCCGCAGGTCGCGAAGATCAAATGCAATTACTGGCAACCACATGCTGGAGCAGCAGGTGCTGCACAGCCACAACCGGAGGATGGTGCCGGAGCACATCCGCCGCCGCATGCACTGCCGCTGATTGCTCCGCCGCCGCAGCCGGAGGCAGCCGGTACGGATACTGGAACAGTAACCGTTTGCGGAACCATCTTGCAGACGGTTACCGCAACTTCTTCGGTAACTGTGTAAGGAACACTGACGTTGTATGTCTGTGTTTTCTCTTCGTTCACAGTGTCGTAGACAGTTACGTTGTAGGTGTTGGTTCGTTGTTCTGGAACCATTGTGCACGTAACGACGTCCTTGGTCTTAGTTTCAGGAACCATTGTTACAACATTCTTCATACGGGTGCGGGTTTCTGGTGAACAGACAACCTTGCTGACTGTACGAGTCAGTTGCTTTTGAACAACGCTCGGAACCTTAACGGTCATAGAGCGTTCCTCGGTGTTCATTACGCACTTGTTGACGTTTCGAGTACGAGTTTCCATTTCGGTAACTTGTTTGTTGACAGTACGTTGACGGGTTTCCGTGTTATAAACGGTCCTGTTAACGTTTCGTTGACGGGTTTCCGTTTGCATCTGGCACTGCTTAACGGTACGTTGTCGCGCTTCAGTCGTGTACGAGACTCTGTTGACGGTACGATACTTGGTCTCGGTCGTCATGCTGCACTTCTTGACTGTTCGTTGACGTGTCTCAGTTGTGTAGCTTACTTTCTTGACTGTGCTTTGGCGAACTTCGTCGCGGCATAGGGATACCGTGAAAGTGTAGGGCTCGTCAACCATTTGGCTTTGCATGGTTGTCACTGGAACTTCTTCAGTCACAACGTTTGGAACCCAAACCTTTTTGCACACAGTACGGGTCGACATCGCTGGAGCAGCTTGACCGCAACCACATCCATTGGATGCTGCTGGAGCGGCACAACCACAGCCATTGAATGCTGCTGGCGCGGCGCAACCACAGCCAGAGGAAGCAGCGACGCCATATCCGTTAGCAACAGGTACTTCTTCGTTTACGGTTTGGTACGAACCCATATCCTTAGTAATAGTTCGAGTGCTTTGTACCGGATACGAACGGCAAACTTTCCGTGAGCCATTTCGTTGTTCGGTGTAAGGCACTTTGACATTATAGGATACGGCTTCGTCTGTGTAGACCGGGACTTGAACCGTGTAGGAAACCTGTTCGTCTGTGTAAACTGGAACTTGGACCGTGTACGCAACTTGTTCCTGGGTTGTAACAGGAACCTTTACGTTGTAAGTCTGAACGACATCAACGTAGTGTGGAACTTGAACGGTGTAGGACTGTACTTCTTGGACAGTCGAAGGGACTCGAACTTCGTACGACTGTACTTCTGGAATTGTTTTGCAAACAGCAACTTGATACGTTTGTTGCTCAACGACAGTCGATGGAACTTGAACTGTGAAGCTCTTCACAGTATCGGTGTAAATTGTTTCGTTAGCGGTATACGGAACTTCTTCCGTTACGGTCTTGGAAACGTTGACTTGGTAGGCTTCTTCGACTTGGCTCGAAACGGCATTATTCACTGTGTAAGTGACTTGCTTTGTTTCTTGTTTTGGAACCATCACAGTCGATGTGCTGGTTTTGGTCTCAGTGCGTGGCACTTGACGAGATACGGTGTAAGTCCGAGTCCGTGGTTCGGTCTTATAAGCGGTCTTGTTGACCGTTCGCATTTCGGTAGCTTGCGTAGGGACCATGATGGTCTTTTCAACGTAGCTGATCTGATCGCCGCAGCCACTTGCATTGCCGCCACCAACAACCGTACCGCTAACAACGCCTCCGGAACCGGTTGCATTGCCGCAACCGCAATCACCAGCAAAAACACTATCGGCCCCAAATAACATCGTAGCCAACCCTAGGGCAAAACCTGGGCAAAACTTCATTGTGATCTCCTCGACAAATTAAAAAAATTGGGCCGCTCGGCCACTCACTCGCTTACCTGATATCCACCACAAACAAGATGTAGCGGGAAGTAATTCAATAGTTGCTGATCAAAGTAGGTAAAATGCCGGGAGGTATTAGAAACCGTCCGGCGAGGCGCAAATCATTTCCGCCTAATCTCAACCTATGGGTAAAGATTCTAGCTTGGCGAAATTGCCAGGGAAGAACTTCTGTAAAGAATTTCCCATTTTTCCCATTTTTCCCAACCGAACCAAACGACCCAGCCCCACCCCGAGCGATAAATCCGTTGTCTATCGTTTTCAATGCATCTCTGTCTATTCCTCTTTCACCACGGGCTGAATCTCCAGCGTCTGCAACATTCCATCTCGCAGGAATTTGATCGGATAAGCACGGTCGGCCGGTAGTTGTTCCACTAAACTCAGAAAATCCGCCGGTGTGAAAACTTTCTGGCCGCCCAGCTCCAGAATAACGTCCCCAATCTCCATTCCCGCCCTAGTTGCTGGCGAGTTCGCAGTGATTTTGGTTAGCTGGACGCCACCACGGACCGGTATTTTGAGTTCCTCAGCTAGGGTTTGAGGAATGGACTCTACCCTAACCCCAAGTTTCGCGCGACGGACCCTCTTAAACTCAATTAGTTCGCTAGTGATCCATTGCACGCGTCTCATAGGGATTGCGAAGCCAATTCCCTGAAATTGACCACTCGTCGTCGGGATGGCGGTATTGATTCCTACAAGTTCGCCATTTAGATCGAGCAATGCACCTCCCGAATTGCCGGGATTGATGGTCGCATCCGTCTGCAATAATTGTCCTTCCAACAATCCACGAATCGTTCGTCCTTGGCTGCTGATAATTCCTACGCTTACCGTTTGATCCAGGGCAAACGGACTACCGATAGTCATCACCCAGTCCCCGATCGACAAAGCATCCGAATTTCCAATCGCAGCTGCGGAAAGTGGCTCCTTGGTTGAGATGCGAAATATTGCGATATCGCTAGACGGGTCTGAAAGGACGTCCTTTCCCAATAATTCCCGACCGTCGGCCATTCGAACGCGAATGCCCTTGGAACCCTTGATGACGTGATGATTGGTAACACACAAACCGTCCGCCGTAATAATGACTCCAGAGCCGATATTAAAATCCGCCAAAGAATCTTCGTTTAACAAATCCAGATCGTCGAGTATCGCATCTACATCTCCTCT
>JAYVPE010000184.1:0-7755 GCA_043757575.1 Pirellula sp. | reverse complement strand
ATTCCCCCCTTTAAACTTTTCCTCGCAGGAATGCACACCATGTATGTCTTGGCTGCCATCGACCTCAGGCTAATCGTTGCCATTACTGTCTTTTTGGCGGTGGTGTCCTTTATTTGGTTTGCGATGGACTTTTTCAATCGAAGTGAGAATGCCAACGCTGAGAATCGCCTCGACTTGATGAATGTGTCGATGCGGAAAGGTAGTGATTCCAAAGAGTCCAAGAAAGATATGCTGGCAAGAGTTTTCGAGCAAGCGTCGCCTGCTGTTGCAAAACATTTGCAACCCAAGAACGTAGCGGAAGTTGGGAAGCTCAAATCGCGACTATCCGAGGCTGGGTTCCGTACTGAGGGAGCAAGCGGAGTATTTTTGTCGTTGAAGGCATTGGCGGCACTCGGTGGAGTGTTTCTTGCCGGAGGGTTTACGGCAGTGACCCTTGGCCTCGGGACTCCCGTTTTGCTCAGAGCGGTACTTGGTGGCGGTATCGCATTTTTTTTGCCTGAGTTGATCCTGGATTTCCTCCGCTCCAGCCGAAAGAAGCAAATTACGCTAGGACTTCCTGACGCATTGGACTTGCTCGTCGTAAGCGTTGAGGCCGGATTGGGCTTGGATCAAGGAATCAAGAAGGTGTCAGACGAAATGCAGACATCGTACCGAGTTCTTTCGGATGAGTTGCAGTTGAGCACGTTGCATCTGCAAATGGGACGCGCGCGAGGCAGTGTGTTACAGGACCTGGGCAACCGAACGGGTGTTGAGGACCTTAGAACGCTTGCATCGCTGCTCATACAGGCAGATAAATTTGGTTCTGGAGTAGCACAAGCGTTGCGAGTTCAGAGCGAGTCGATGCGGATCAAACGGCAACAGATCGCCGAAGAAAAGGCTGCAAAAACGGCGGTGAAACTGATTTTCCCATTGGTTTTGTTCATATTTCCTGGCGTGTTTGTTGTTCTCGTCGGGCCTGCTGCAATCCAAATGGCGAGAGAAATGTTTCCCGCGATGCAGGGTAAATAGTCGAGGCAACGCGTACCGTACGAACGCAAAAAGGTTGCCCACTAGCATTGCTAAGACGCCCGTCTTTCGCGAAGTGGATCGGTTACAATCCAGTTCAGTTAAAATTTGAATCCAGCTCAACAAACCAAAACACTTACCCTCTCGAAAACATGCACGTTGGTATCATCGGACTTGGGTATGTCGGACTGCCGTTAGTCCGAGCTTTCGTAAATTGCGGTGCAAGGGTGATTGGATTCGATGTGGATCATCGCAAGGTCGAGTCGCTCATTCGAGGCGAATGCTATATTCGCCATCTTGAATCGTCTTGGCTCGCACCCGCGATCGCAAATCAGTCCTTTCAACCTACTTGCAATATGGACCGACTTGATGAACCGGAAGCAATCGTCATCTGTGTGCCAACGCCACTAAACGCTAGTCGCGACCCCGACATGGCGTATATTGAGAACACCGTTAAAGCGATTGCCAAAAAGCTCCGAACTGGTCAATTGATTGTTTTAGAGAGCACAACCTACCCTGGTACGACGCGCGATGTAGTCAAGCCAATATTGGATCGATCAGGACTGGCCTGCGGTTCTGATTATTTCCTCGCTTTTAGTCCTGAACGCGAGGATCCAGGCAATCCTAACTTCTCAACCCAAACCATTCCAAAAGTGGTTGGAGGCATTGACTTACCAAGCAAGCGGCGGGCGGTAGAGCTTTACTCAATGGTAATGAAACAAATCGTTCCTGTTGGTAGCTGTGAAGTTGCAGAGGCTAGCAAGATCCTAGAGAATACCTATCGCAGCGTGAACATCGCCATGGTCAATGAATTGAAGCTGCTGTTCATGCGGCTTGGAATTGACATTTGGGAAGTTATCGACGCAGCCAAAACAAAACCGTTCGGTTTCCAAGCGTTTTACCCCGGGCCAGGTCTAGGTGGTCATTGTATACCCATCGATCCGTTTTACCTCACATGGCTTGCTCGCTGCCATGAGATGCCCACTCGCTTTATTGAACTTGCAGGTGAGATCAATATGTCCATGCCACGGTTTGTGGTGGAACGGGTAGCAGAAGCGTTGAACGCAATAGGAAAACCGGTTAAGGGATCGCATGTCGGCATCCTGGGAGTTGCATACAAGAAAAATATTGATGACCCTCGAGAAAGCCCCAGTTTCAAATTGATGGAGTTGCTTTCCGAGCGAGGGGCTATTCTTTCCTATTCTGACCCGCATGTGCCAACGCTTCCGAAAATGCGATCGTATCAAGTCCCAGCGTTATCAAGTCATGACATTTCAGCCCACTATCTTCAATCGCTCGACTGTACTCTTATTGCGACTGATCACTCTGCGTTCGACTATGAACTCATTGTTAGCGAATCTAAACTGGTCGTGGATACTCGGAATGCAACGCTGGGAATCGATGCCCCCGACGGTCGTATCTGGAAAGCGTAAGTGGTTCGAAAAAATTAAATACCGATTGGAGACCCTGCTCCCCCTAGGCCGAAAAATCCCGGCTTGCTAGAACACCGGCAAGTCCGGGTAGTTTCGGCCTACATGCAGAAATGTTTCTATATTTACAATCCCCTGAATAGGCTTGGACCAGATTTTCATTTTTTTCGCGTGTGGTGCTGCGAAGATGACACCAAATGGTTATGGTGAAAGAGTTAGTTTGTAGGATCGGCTCGAATTCGCTCTGACGAGAACCTAACCTGTGTCGTGTTGCAGCTCAAAATTGGCAAGGATAGCGAAAATCGCAATCAAAAGTCCTCTGCTGGGTTTGGTGATATTTTTCTGTTTCGCTGCATGTTCGGAATGCTCAGAAATCGATGATGTTAAGAGTTTTTATCGGACTGGCGACTATGGGGCGTGCATCCAGCTAGCAGCCGCTCAGGTGGAAAAAGGGGTTTGGAACGAACTCTGGCCCCGGATGCTCATCGAATCTTACTTGGTAACAGGTGACTATCCAGCGGCATTGCATGTCTACGAAAAGGCGCTGGAGCGATTTCCAGAGAGTATTCGTATGAGGCTCCTCGGGGTGCGTGTTTACAAAATGAACAACTCGCTCACCAAGGCAAATGATCAAATGGCCTATCTCGATGCGATGCTATTCAAAAGCCCGTGGCGATTCAGCAACAGGAGCGATCTTGTACCCGTTGGAGACTTCTTTCTTGCGAGAGGCGAAGACCCCAAAGAAGTTCTTAAAAACTGCTACGATCAAGGCATTAAGTCTACTGCTCAAGTTGACGTGGTTGAGGCGCATCTCGCAACAGCCAGGATGGCGATCGAAAAAAATGATGACAAGGTAGCTTCGCAATCGCTTGCCAAAGCAATCAAGGTAGACCAGACCGATCCGGAAAGTTTTTATCTGCTGGGCAAAAGCTGGAGCGCAACCGATCCTGCGAAAGCAAGCGGTTACTTTGCCAAATCGCTTGAACTAAACCCTCGGTTCATTCCCAGTTTGATTCATCGCGCTGAAGCAAGGATGTCGGCGGAGGATTATCAATCTGCTGAAAGCATTTTGGCTGAAGTCGAACAGGTAAATTCGAAACTTCCTCGACTCTGGGCCTTGAGGGCCGCCATCGCACATCTTCAAGGCCGTTATGAAGCGGAAGGCGACGGGCGCCGAAAGGCACTTGGTCCATGGGCTCTCAATCCCGAAGTCGATTATACCATCGGCAAACAGTTGTCGATGCATTATCGATTTAAAGAGTCAGTCGAATACCAACGTCGCGCGTTGATAATGGATTCCGATTTCACTCCGGCAAAAACTCAGTTGGCACAGGACCTTTTGAGGTTGGGCGAAACGGATTTAGGATGGGAAGTTGTGGAAAACGTCCGAACAAAAGATCCCTACAACGTGACCCTTTTTAATTTGAAGCAACTTAAAACCGAATTGGAGAAATTTACGACGCTCGAATCTCCCGGTTTTGTTATTCGCATGGACGCTCGCGAAGCCAGAATCTACGGCCAAGATGTAGTGCAACTCGTAACGGAAGCAAGGGATGTTCTAACGAAGAAATATGCCGTCCAGTTGGAGGAGCCGGTCTTTGTTGAGATTTTTCCTAAACAGAAAGAGTTTGCCATTCGTACCTTTGGCTTGCCAGGTGGCGAAGGCTTTTTGGGCGTTTGCTTCGGGCGTTTGATCACCGCAAATTCGCCCGCTGCACTCCAGGTCGACTCCAACTGGAAGTCCGTACTTTGGCATGAATATTGCCACGTCGTTACATTGCAAAAAACCAAGAACAAGATGCCGCGATGGCTTTCAGAGGGTATCTCTGTCTACGAAGAACGGCAGCGAAATTCTTCCTGGGGACAGTCTATGGATCCAACTTATCGCGAGTTGATTCTGGGTAGCGGCTTAGTTCCAGTGAGTCAGCTAAGTAGTGCTTTTTTGCAGCCCAAGACACCGATGCACCTGCAGTTTGCTTATTATGAATCCTCCCTAGTAGTGGAATACTGGATCGAAAAATACGGCATCGCTGGGATGCGACGACTGCTCGAGGACCTTGCGATCGGCATGCCTGCTTCCGAAGCGCTCAAGCGTGCTCCCGGGACGTTGGAATTACTGGACTTTGAATTTCGCGATTATGCGATGGCCAGGGCGGCGAAGTATGGTGAAGGAGTCGATTTTGATCGAGCGAACTCGGAAAACAAAGTGGACGTTGAGACTTGGTTGGTGGAGCACCCCGAATCGTACTGGGCGCTTCGCGGCCAATGCCAAGTTATGGTAAAGGCAAAGAAATGGGACGAGGCCTTGGTTATTGCGCAAAAGCTGCGAACTATGTTGCCGGACGATAGTTCCAATGAAGGGTTGTATGCAATTTTGGCCAGTATTTACCGAGGTAAGGGAATAGATGAGGAAGAGAGGTCGGCGCTAGTGGAACTTACAATACGTTCGTCCGATTGCCGTGAAGCACTCTTTCGACTCCTTGAGATCGATGAAAAGCGACGCGATTGGTCGTCGCTAGAAAAGTGGTGCGAGCAAATGCAAGCCATTAATCCTATTCGAAGTGATCTTCAGCAATTGCGTTCGCTTACTTATGAGAAGCTAGGAAATGCAACAAAGGCAGTAGAGGCGCTTTTCGCCTGCCTCGATTTGCAGCCCACTGACCCGGCTAATATCCATTACCGCTTGGCAGTATCGCTACACGCTCTTGGGAAGCATGATCTTGCGAAACGACAGGTACTGATGGCCTTGGAAGAATCCCCCCGTTATAGGGCTGCGATGGCGCTATTGGTTAGGATATCGAAATCGCATGAGCCATCGGAATCAACGAAAGGAAAAGAAGAACGATGAACGGAATAAGTTACCGCCGCATACTACTTGCGCTGTTGCTGACGGCTATGTGTTCGATGGCACTGATTGCCCAACAATGGGGGCGGCGAGGCAGAAGCAACGATTGGCAATCGGTAGGTAGAAATGGAGTCCCAACTTGGGAGGTCGACAAGCAGTTTAGCAAAGACACGTTTACGTTCGTTCGGATCAAATATGACTCCGGTGGATACGGATATGGTCGCAGTGGAGGTGGTTGGGCGACCGATTTTCGCGACAGCGAGTTGAACTTCTCTCTTCGGCTTCAACAGTTGACGTCGATGAAAGTAGATCCAGAGCCAATTGTACTTGAGTTAACAGACCCGAAGCTTTTTGACTATCCGTTTATCTATATAATAGAACCGGGTGCATTGATGTTCCATCCAGAAGAGGTAGTTGCATTGCGGCGCTACCTTCTCAATGGTGGCTTTTTGATGGTGGACGATTTTTGGGGTGACGACCAGTACTACAATTTTTACCAAGAGATCAAACGGGTATTCCCTGACCGCGAACCCGCCGAGGTGCCTTTAGAACATGAGATATTCCATTGCGTATACGACCTCAAGGAGAAACCGCAATTGCCCAGCATCGGCCATGCGCAGGCTGGGCGTAGTACGGGAGTAACTTGGGAACATAGTCGAGATGGTTCCGATACGAGTATCCCGCACTATCGAGCCATTCGAGACGATGCTAATCGAATCATGGTCTTTATTTGCCACAATACTGACCTGGGAGACGGCTGGGAACGCGAAGGTGAGGATCCTTGGTATTTTGAAGAGTTCTCGGTCAAGAAAGCCTACCCGCTGGGCATTAACATAGTCACGTATGCCATGACACATTAACCGATATGCCAAAAGGAAACATGCCTTTCACGAAAAGTGGGGCAGCGGCTCCGTCCGCTGACGAATCACCCTACACTCTACACTTTACACCCTACACCTTATTGGATTTCCACCTTGAGCACGGTCACTCAGAAATACGAAGAAGAAGCAGCGATAGTAAAACAGATACGCGAAGGTCGAGCGAGGATAGATGCCGAGCTTTCCAAGTCGATCGTTGGTCAGAAGGATGTAATCGAACAGCTTCTTATCTGCCTCTTTTCTGGTTCGCACTGCCTGATCACGGGTGCGCCTGGCCTGGCTAAGACCCTGCTCGTACGAAGCGTAGCGCAGGTGTTCCATTTGGAGTTTCGTCGCATCCAGTTTACGCCTGATTTGATGCCAGCGGATATTACCGGAACAGAAATACTGGACGAAGTTGACGGACGACGTTCTTTGCAATTTGTCAAAGGTCCGGTTTTTGCTAACGTGATTTTGGCTGACGAAATCAATCGAACGCCCCCCAAGACACAGGCTGCACTCCTCGAAGCCATGCAAGAGCATCAAGTGACTTCGGCGGGCAAAAGATTCGCGTTGCCCGAGCCGTTCTTTGTTTTGGCAACGCAGAATCCAATTGAGATGGAGGGTACATATCCTCTACCCGAGGCACAGTTGGATCGATTCATGTTCAATGTCATGATCGATTACTTGCCCTTCAAGGATGAGTTGAAAGTGGTTTTGGACACCACGAGCAGGACCCCAGAAAAAATTGAGCCGTTGTTTACAGGCGAGGACGTATTGAAGTTCCATGCGATGGTACGCCGCATGCCGATTGCGGAAGAGGTGGCGGGGTACGCCGTGCGTCTGGTTGCCGCGTCGCGACCTGGCCGTCCCGAAGCACCTGCATTCGTGAATCAATGGATTAATTGGGGGGCAGGTTTACGAGCAGCTCAAATGCTCGTTCTTGGTGCTAAAGCCCGCGCATTACTCAACGGCCAGTCCCACGTCGCGATGGAAGATATTCGTGCTTTAGTACACCCCGTCATGCGACACCGATTGTTGCTCGGCTACAAGGCTGAGGCAGCAGGCGTTTCGGTCGAGGATTGTGTCGACCGGCTATTGATTGAGGTCAAGTAGTTATGTCCATTCCGACGTCAAGCAGGACATCCGGCGTTTCATCGTCTGCGGATCTCGGTTTGCCCAGCACTGGTTCGGCCATGGATCGTTGGATCGACATGTCTGCATTGATGCGGATCCAAAACTTGCAACTGCGGGCCAAGTCTGTGGTCGATGGTTTTCACAATGGTCTGCACCGAAGTCCGTTACATGGATTCTCCGTTGAGTTTAGCGAGTATCGACCCTATAGCACTGGTGATGACCCACGCACAATCGATTGGAAGTTGTTTGCTAGAAGCGATCGTTACTACATCAAAAAATTCGAAGACGAAACAAATCGCCGATGCTACTTGGTGGTAGACAAGAGCAAATCCATGGATTTTGGTTCGCTCGCATATACCAAATGCGATTATGCCAGAACCGTTGCGGCAACACTTGCTTACTATCTTTCGCTGCAGCGCGATGCAGTCGGTCTTTTGACCTTTGACGAAGATATTTCGGATGTGTTAACGGCCCGCTTTCG
>JAYVPE010000183.1:0-7771 GCA_043757575.1 Pirellula sp. | reverse complement strand
CGACTAGGTTTGCCAGCTTCGTTGGACAAAAAAAACCCGCTGTTTTAGGGCTGGTTGATTTAATGTGATTTACAAAAATAGTAGTTAGCCGATGGGCGCAAGCCCCGGTTGTTGGCGCGTGAACCGACGCTAACGCGTTGCGGCTAATTAAATCAACAAGCCGGTAAGCAGCGGGTCTTTCGGTTGGATAGGCTTAGGACGCAGATTAACGCTTGGAGAATTGAACTCCGCGTCGTGCACCTCGAAGTCCGTATTTCTTTCGTTCTTTCATTCTGGAATCTCGGGTCAAGAATCCGTCAGCTCGAAGGGCTGCAAAATTTTCTTCATTGAGGCTAACCAACGCTCGAGCAAGTCCCATTCGGACTGCACCCGCTTGACTAATCGTTCCACCGCCACTGACCCGGATGAAGATATCGACTTTATCTCGGTGCCCGACGTGGTCGAGCGTTTCCAAAACGAGACGTCGTTCCGATTCGTTGACGAAGTACGCTTGGAACTCGCGATCGTTCACCGTGATTTTCCCCGCACCGTTCTTGACGCGAACTCGCGCAACGGACGATTTGCGACGCCCTGTACCAAGGCTGTCACCGCTAACTTTGTCTTTCTTGATTACTGCAACCATTGAATCTTACTCTATGCTTGGTGGTGTTGAAGGATCGGTTAGCTAGCTTGATGGCCAAACGCAGCAGGCTGTGGTTGTTGAGCTTGGTGTGGATGTTCGCCACCGGCATAAACTTTTAATTTGAAAAGCATGTGACGACCAAGTGCATTTTTGGGAAGCATTCGTTTGACCGCCATGGTAACCAAATCGGTTGGCTTACGCTGTAGTCGCTCTGCGTAACTTTCCATCTTTTGGCGGTTATAGCCGTTGTACCAGGCATAGTGACGCACTTTGAGCTTATTGCCGGTCATGACCACCTTTTCGGCGTTGATGACAACAATGAACTCACCGGTGTCAACGTGTGCGGTGTATTCTGGCCGGTGCTTGCCCATCAAAATCATGGCAATATCAGTTGCCAATCGACCTAAAATGCAGTCCGTCGCATCGACGAGATACCAGTTTTGCTCGACTGAGCCGGGTTTTGCTACGTATGTTTTGGGTTGTGCTACCATGAGTCGTTCCTTGGATTCCCGCAGGGCAAACTGAGCCTTTAGCCAGGCACCCATTGATCGGATGCCGCTTTTCCTGCGAAAAACCGGGTATTTCGAAATTTGTGAGGGGCAGAGTATATCGGTCCGATAACGCGTTCACAAGGGCTTTTCGGCCTCATCTACCCGGGATTTCCTCGGTTCAACAAAAAATCCTGTGGTAATCTGCGGGCAATGGGAAGAAAATGAGGCGTACCGAGTTTGCTAAATCGCAGGTATAACGAAAGACCGATAAAGGTAGGAACGGAGCGTTTGATTTACCGTGTCGTTGCGTTTACCGCAGCGATTTTTTTCGAGCAGTGGGGTTCGACCAGTGAATAGCGAACAAAGCCTCTGCCCGCGACTTTTTTAGGTCGACTTCCAAAGGGAATAAACTTGTGTTGGATCTGACCCGCTTTCATGCTCCATTCAACCCACCGAAAACCACTTTGGTGGATGTTCTGCGATATTGGGCAAACGTGTTGCCTAACAAAGTTGCATTCTATTACACAGATGGAGAGACCGACGACGACACGTCGATGACATTTGCCGAACTGGACCATGCGGCCAGGGCAGTCGCCGTGAAAATCCTCGAAACCAATCGGCCAGGATCTCGAGGCCTGCTCTTGTATCCACCGGGAATAGAATTTGTCGTTGGCTTTTTCGGTTGCCTTTATGCAGGTTGTATTAGCGTCCCAGCATACCCACCGCGGCGTAGTCGAAAAGGAGCTCGGATTCAAGGTATTGCGATGGATTGCCAGGCGCAGTTCGCGCTCACCACTTCGGATACGTATGTCCAAATCCTCAAAGACGTATCGACTCAAGCAGAAACGAGCTCGATGCAATTGATTGCCACGGACAGTGTCGATCGGTCGTTGGCGATTCAATTTACTGAGATGCCCATCCCTCCCTCGGACTTGGCAGTTCTTCAATACACATCAGGTTCCACGGGACAGCCTAAAGGTGTCATGCTGACCCATGCCAATCTCATCCGCAACTGCGAAATGATTTCGGTGCTCTTTGACGAAACCAACAAAACGGTTGGCGTGAGCTGGCTTCCTATGTACCACGACATGGGACTAGTCGGCGGCGTTCTTTCCGCTGTTTCGATGTCACTAAGCATGGTGCTCATGAGTCCCATGTCCTTTATGCAAAGACCTGTTCGCTGGTTGAAAGCGATCACAAAGTACCAAGCTACGACAAGCGGCGGGCCAAACTTTGCGTATCAGCTTTGTGTAGACAAAGTCACCGAAGAGGAAATGCAGGGATTGAACCTTAGTTCATGGGCCTTGGCTTTTAATGGTGCTGAACCAGTTCGTGCGAGTACTCTCGAACAGTTCAGTCGCAAGTTTGAACGGGTTGGTTTTTCCAACACGTCTCATTTTCCATGTTACGGAATGGCGGAAACGACACTCATTGTTACCGGTGGACCACGTCAAACTCCACCTGTTGTGAAGTACTTTGACGGACGACGTCTGGATGCTCGCATGGTAACTCAAGTAAGTGAAGATGCTCGCGACGCTCGAAGTTTGGTCGGGTGTGGGCACGCGACGCGAAACGAGACGATTTTGATTGTGGATACGGAAACACTAAAACCGCTGCCTGAAAACTCGATTGGTGAGATCTGGATCCAGAGCCCTAGCGTCGGCGTTGGTTATTGGGAAAAGGAAGAAGTCACGCAGGATATCTTCCAGGCCAGAACGGCAGACAATGAAGGTCCATTTCTGCGAACCGGAGATCTGGGCTTTTGGAGCGATGGGCAAATTTACGTCGCCGGACGCGTCAAGGATTTGATCATCGTGCGAGGCGTCAATCGCTATCCCCAAGATATCGAACAAACCGTAGAGGAATGCCATGAATCGATTTCTTCGTCGGCCGCTGCCGCATTCGCGGACGACTCCGGGCCGCGTGAGAGATTGATTATTACGGTCGAAGTTCAGCGTTCTTTAGAAGACGACTGGAATCCGGTTGTATACGCAATTCGTCGCAGTGTGACGCAGGGGCACGAGCTGCCACCTGACGCGGTGGTACTCGTTCGACACGGATCACTACCAAGAACATCGTCGGGCAAGATCCAGCGTCACGCTTGCCTGCGAGATTTCCGAGAGGGCAATTTGCGAGTCATTCACCAATGGCTATCCTGGGACGACAACCTACCAGAACAAGCTCCGATGATCGCCGCTTCGACTCTCGACGATGTGCGATCGGGATCCAACCGGCGCGGCAACTTTGGCTCATCCCCACACTATAAGAAGACTCGTGATCCGGACATCGATATTGTCGAACTGGTCAAGAGAGCGGTAAAAACGGTTGCTCAGGAGCGTGCGAAATTGCTTGACCTGGACACCAATATCGTGGTTGACCTGGGCCTGGATAGTTTGGAGAGACTTCAGATTGCTCACGTCCTCGAAAGCTCCGTCGGGGGGCGTTTTCCTGAAGAAGTTCTTCAAGAAATTGAAACGATTCGCGAAATCGCAGAGGCGATCGAAAAGCACTTTGGGAAAGAACGCATTCGGCCAGATGCCGTCTCCGAAAGCCAGGCTAGTGAATCTGGTCGTGTCGAACGCGAGGTTGCACCGGAGGATTATCGTTTCGACCTGATGCCAGAGTACCGTCGCCTAAAACAGACGATGAACCAGTTCGAAATGACAGGGCTTCCCAATCCCTATTTCTCCGTACATCAGGGGCTCACTCGAGACACGACTACGGTCGGTGGAAAACAGTTGATCAGCTTTGCGAGTTACAACTACCTCGGCATGAGCGGCGATCCCTATGTAACTCAAGCGGTCATTGACGCCGTCAAGAAATATGGCACGAGCGTTTCTGCGTCTCGATTGGTTAGTGGCGAAAAGGATATCCATCAGCAACTAGAACGATTGATCGCCGATTGGATTGGAGTCGAGGATTCTATCGTTTTGGTGGGCGGGCACTCGACCAATGAAACGGTTATCGGACACATCGTTGGCCAGCAGGACTTGATCCTGCACGATGCTCTGTCGCACAACAGCATCGTTCAAGGTGCTATTTTGTCCGGTAGTCGTCGTCGCGCATTCCCACACAATGACTTCGTCGCTCTTGACGAAGCGCTCACGGAATTGCGAACTCGCTACAGGCGAGTGTTGGTTATCGTCGAGGGGGTCTACAGCATGGACGGTGATTTCCCGAATCTTCCCAAGTTCATTGAGGTTTGCAAGAAACACAAGTGTTGGTTGATGGTTGACGAGGCTCACTCGATAGGAACGATGGGCGCCCACGGGCGTGGAATGGCAGAGCACTTCGGTGTCAATCCGAATGACGTCGATATTTGGATGGGTACATTGAGCAAGTCGTTTGGTTCTTGCGGTGGCTACATTGCAGGACGAAAAGAGCTTGTGGAATTCCTCAAGTACACGGCACCAGGATTCGTCTTCAGCGTTGGTCTCTCGCCGAGCAACACGGCTGCTTCGATCGCATCGATTCAATTGCTAAAGCGGGAGCCGATGCGGGTGGCTCGTCTCCAAGATGCGTCTAGACTCTTCCTGACAGAAGCTAAGAAGCGAGGTCTCAACACTGGCAACAGTAGCGAAACCGCAGTCATCCCAATTATCACAGGGAACTCGTTGCACGCATTGCAACTATCGAGACGCCTGATTGATTCAGGAGTGAATGTGCAGCCTATCCTTTATCCTGCGGTCGAAGAATCGGCTGCCCGATTGCGGTTTTTTATTAACTCCACGCACACCAACCAACAAATCCTTTACGCAGTCGACAAGTGTGCGGAGCATTTGCAATCCATTGCGCCAGAGTATTTCCGGGCAGCCAATAGTGAGCCAGCCATGGCACGATAAAAACCTAGCTAGCACAATGGTTTGCTAGCCTGAAATATTCACAACCCGAAGCGTGCGCGAGGGACCATCGCAAAATCCCTCGCGTAACTGCTTGTTGATTTAATTAGCCGCAACGCATTAGCGTCGGCTCCTTCGCCAACAACCGGGGCTAACGCCCATCGGCTAATCATTATTTTTGTAAATTGCATTAAATCAACAGGCCGTTACGAAGTGCTGTCTGCATTTAAACTGTTTTTCACAATGTCCATCGAAGCGGTACGTTACAACGAAAATTCGATAGACCATGAATAATCCGGGCTGATTCGGAAAAAATATGCGGTTCGCGAGCTCCCGCTCCCTCAGCAACCCAATGCGTGGCGTAACGTTTGACGGTTAAACTGATTTTTATTCCTGATTGGGTGACGGTATGTGCGGAATTGTTGGTTATGTAGGGAAGAAAGAAGCCACACCTTTTCTCGTTGGCGGACTACGTCGACTTGAGTACCGCGGTTACGACAGCTCCGGCATCGCCACTCTGCCGAGCAACGGTGGGACTTTTCAGCTCAATCGTGCCGTCGGAAAGATTGACCGATTGGCCGAGTTGCTTGCCGTCTCGCCAATGACAGGATTCACAGGCATTGGACATACACGCTGGGCTACCCACGGGCCTGCTACCACCGAAAACGCCCACCCTCATCTCGGTGGTCGCGGTCTTGTTGCGGTGGTGCACAATGGCGTTATCGAAAACTATCAAGTGCTGAAGGAAGCCCTTAGGGAAAAGGGTTACATGTTTCAATCCGCGACCGATACGGAAGTCATTTCCCACTTGATTGCGGACAATCTCAAAACACTCCTCGATTCACCTGCAGGCACGGATTACGAATCCACACACGCCAAGGAGGGGCCGAATGCCGTATTTGTTGAAGCGGTACGAACTGCATTGCCGCTGTTGCGTGGAACCTATGGCTTGGTTGTCATGTTTCGTGACCGCCCCGATTTGTTGGTAGCCGCCCGATGTGGAAGTCCGTTGGTACTGGGAGTTGGCCGAGGAGAGCAGTTCATCGCAAGCGACAGCTCTGCCTTGATTGGCCATACCGAGCGAATCATCTATTTAGCTGATCATCAAATCGCAGTGGTTACACGTGACTCAATCCAGGTTATCCACCGCGATCAAGGTCGCATTCGACCGGAAGTACGGGTGCTTGAGAATCGGGACCAGGATGTTTCGAGCGAAGGCTACGCACACTTCATGCTCAAGGAAATTTATGAGCAACCCACTTCACTTAGAAATGCGATGCGAGGGAGACTTGATCGGGAAAGCGCAACGGCAAAGTTTGGTGGACTTAACTTAACCCCCGCACAACTGCGAGGTGTCAATCGCCTGATCCTGACAGCCTGCGGGACATCGTGGCATTCGTCGTTGGTTGGGGAGTATCTGATCGAGGAATTTGCTCGGATGCCGGTCGAGGTAGAGTATGCGAGTGAATTGCGATATCGTAATCCGCCAGTGGATCACGACACGTTGATTTTTGGAATCACACAAAGCGGCGAGACGGCCGACACACTGGCTGCCCTCCGCGAGATGAAACGAAAAGGGCACCACACTCTCGCCATTTGCAACGTCATCGGCAGCAGCATTGCACAGGAAGCCGACGGCGGCATCTATTTACATGCTGGCCCCGAGGTTGGAGTCGCGTCGACCAAAGCGTTTACGTCCCAGTTGTGCGTTCTATCGATGTTGGCACTGTACTTCGGGCGCCTTAGGCATTTGAGCTTCGAAGCTGGGTTGCGCATTATAGATCAACTGGAAAACCTTCCCACAGCCGTTGAACATGCGCTGGGCTGTGACGCACAAGTGAAACGGATCGCCGAGAAATACAAGGATGCTACGAATTTTTTGTACTTGGGACGCCACTACAATTTCCCTACAGCGCTCGAAGGCGCGCTCAAGCTCAAGGAAATCAGTTACATTCACGCGGAGGGCTATCCCTCGGCTGAAATGAAGCATGGTCCGATCGCATTGGTCGACGAACATACTCCCTCGGTGTTCTTGCTTTCTCGCTCAAGTGTTTACGACAAAGTCATGAGCAATTTGCAAGAGGTCAAGGCCCGACGCGGGCCCGTGATTGCGGTCGTCGATCAAGTGGACAGTAAGCTCGATGGACTAGTGGACGACATCATCGAGATCCCCTACGTAGAGGATTTCTTGCAACCCATCGTTGCAACGATTCCATTGCAGCTATTGGCTTACCATATTGCAGTCCTCCGCGGCTGCGATGTCGACAAACCCAGAAACTTAGCCAAAAGTGTTACGGTGGAGTAGACATGAACAGCGGGCGACGAGCCGCAGAACGCTTAAAGAAACAACGCATAATGAAAAAAGACGATTTAAGTTTATCCTATAGCGCTCGCAAGGCTTTGACCGTTCATTTAGGCGAAAGTGCCGGAAATGAAATCGCATCTCTATTGCTGCGGATGGCTGCCCAAATCGAAGAGTTGAAGCGTAATAAAGTAAGCGTCACGCAAATTATCCCCAACACGAGCAAGATAGATCTATCCATCCAAGCTCTTGAGAGCGAGACTTTTTAGGAACATTCGCCATTGGAGAATGCGACACTCCATTGAATTTTGTCGTATTTTCGTGCTTTCGTGATCAAATTCCGGGCATCCATCGTCTTTTCTTTTCAAGTTTCATTGCCCATAATTAAATTCAGTGAAATGGACATCTTAACTTCGTTGCACCGACCCAACCTCAATAGTCATAGCTGTTAGGCATTTTATGTCCACCTTGTTTTCCCGTGTTGAAATGGATTATCCCGAAAGCGACGGACAGCCGA
>JAYVPE010000182.1:0-7779 GCA_043757575.1 Pirellula sp. | reverse complement strand
GGAGCTTTGGGCTGGGCATTTCAACAATTGATTTTTGCAAATTTCATTCGCTATTCATTCGCTAGCATTTCATTGCGGCCCAGCTTAAGATCGAAGCCGTTCTAAGCTTAGTTGTTGAAGGAGAGAAGTACTCCTAAAGCGCGTCTGAGCTGTACAAGAGATATAGAATAGTCGACATGCGAGGAAACCAGCGCCTGCTCGGCAACTGCCCGGCGTTGTAATGCATCTAAATAAGTACGGATGTAAAGTTGGGATACTTGATCGAATTCTTCCGGAAACTTAGTTCGGCGTTCTAGTAAAGCATTGACTTCAACGTTGGCTGCCGTAACAGCCTCATTGCGTTGCACTGCTTGTTGAGCAAAGCCATTCAGGGATGCAAGTGCATCTCTGACCTCCCGGCGGATTTGATCAATTGTATCTTCAAAAGTAGTTAGCTCACGCGAAATACTGATCTCAGCTTGTTTCGCGCGACTTCGAGCGGCACGATTACCGATCGGAAAATCGTATGTGAAACCAACAGAATAGGTTGGCGCTCGCTGGCTGAACTGATCTCCTATCGAACGAACTGCTCTGTATTCTCCATTTATCCCCGAAACGTATGTCTCAAGAATTAACGCTAGATTGGGTAGCATCTGGTGCTGCGCAATATTATTATTCACCGTGGAACTTTGAATACGCTTTAAGGCTGAACGTAGCTCGCTTCGATTTTGAATTGCAGTCGAAAACAAAGACCCAATATCGAGATGGATTGGTTCCGCAAAAGGAGTCTCTTGGGGGATAAGCTCAAGTGGAACATCGAGGGTTCGGTCCCCTACCTGCCTGACTAAATCGTACTGTGCACGTTGGATTTTTACTAAAGAAGCACTCAAATCGGCGAGCTGAGCCGACAACTGTGATTCGACCTGAGCAACCAAAGCCGGCTGCGCGTCGATCCGCCGGCGTCGTTCCAACTCATTGCGAAGCTCCTGTGTGTTGACAACTAAAGCGAGGCGAATGCAGTAGTCCGCGCGACTCCGGTACAGTTCCCAGTAGGCTTGAACAACACGCTGAAGAACGTCATTGATTTGTGTTTGGTATTCCGCGTTTGTTGCCTCCGCCTTCAGTTGTGCCAGTACTACTTGGCCTTCATTTACCAGTTTTCCGCCATCACGAAGTAGAGGTTGGGTATAACGCAACGTCATGCGCGAAATGCCGCGATCTTGTGGATCGATGAACTGAGAATTTGTGTGATTGAAGCGGACGTTTTGTGTGGATTGAAACTGACCTCCCAGTCGATTCGTCCTTCGTAGTCCAGCATCCAAAGCTAAGTCTTCTTCTAGCTTTCGCGTGCTACCTGGGCCAGCATCTAATGCGCTCCCGGTGGGCTCGTCGGTGTCTGTCCAGATACTCTTCGTAAACAGAGTCCAGTCAAAATTCGCGTCCGTTTGCGTAACCTTTTCCAGCTCTAGAAAAGATTGGAGTCGTGCGATTTCAATTTTCTTAGACTGCCGAAGCGCCTCTGGGACTAACTCGGAAAGAGAAACTGACATCGTGTGATCACGGGAGATTTGAGGAATTAGAACTTCGTCTCGCCAACTCCCTGAGTTGGGTTGACTGTTTTTATCTACGTCTGGGGAAGAGAGAGGCCACGCTTGAATATCTTCCACTATTTCTGAAGTTGGCAAGGATTGAGGCGGAGGGAAACTAGGGGGCTGAATTGCTGCATCAGCTACCACATTAACAAATGCCGACTCGACTATCAGAGCGGGATTGCCCAGTGTAACTTTGCTCAAGTTTTTCGGCAGATTTTTTTGCCAGGTTACCGGGGCAAAAGTCGTTCGCGGAGTTCCCAAGGTCACCCTAGCGAGTTTCGGCGTGGCCGGCGCTGAGTGGTTGTCGAGGTTTCGCTGGTTGGCGTTCTCTCCGGAATTATGGTTAATCGCGGTTGAGTTAACATTTCCCTGCCCGAACAGGGCCAGCGGATGCGCAGTAAAAGCAAGCGTGACAGCAAATCGGCAAATTCTAAACATCAATCTTGTTTTCTGCTTCTAATGTTCGCAAACGCTAGCGTTGATTTCCGACCTCGCATTATCGAAATTATCGGCATAATCTGAAGGTCCGCTATAATCAAACGGGGCTAGTTCACCATGGTAAGTTTATCCACTCAGACCACTCCTTTTTTTTAATGCTCGAAAGTATGCAACTGATCGACAAGATACAGCAACTTCCATTTTGCCGAGACTTCTATGGCCGAAGAACACTTGTGAGTATCCTTCGAAAAGGAGATGAGTTGCACAGTGCTAGCGATTCAGCCCTTAAACAACATTGTGCGGAGCTGCGTTTAAGAGCTCAATCTGGTGAAAAACTCTCAATGTTACTACCGGATGCCTTTGCACTCATTAGTGAAACTAGTCATCGAATTCTTGGCATGAGGCATTTCGACGTACAGTTGAGCGCGGGCATTAGCTTGGCGTCCAAATGCATAGTTGAAATGGCAACGGGCGAGGGAAAAACGCTGACTGCGATGCTTCCGTTATTTTTGTACGGGCTCTCCAGAAAGGGAGCCCACCTCGCAACGGCCAATGACTACTTGGCCCGCCGCGACGCGGAAATAACCCGCCCGGTCTTTGAAGCTCTCGGTTTTACCATCGGGGTCGTACAAAACACAAGCACCGACGCTGAGCGAAGAGCTGCGTACCTTTGCGACTTGACCTATGGTACTTGTACCGAGTTCGGCTTCGATTTTCTTCGCGATCGTATGAAGCGTCGGGCTTCTAAAATTGCTGGTATTCAAAGCAATGAAGTGAATGGGGAACCTACTCTGCAGCCAGTGCGTCGACCCATGAACTTTATCCTAGTTGACGAAGCGGACAGCATATTAATCGATGATGCAGGTACGCCGCTGATCATTGGAGCGGCCTCGTCAAAACAACGCGATCGTGTAACCCGACTATATCGTTGGGCCTCAACGCATTCCGGAGAAGCTCGCGAATTCAACGAATTCCGTCATGTCGAACATCTGAAGACGATTGAGCTTACCGAATCAGGCCGAACTTGGGTGCGAGATATTGCACGCAAGAACCAGATGTCCGATATTGCCGTTGTCGATTTGTATGAATTTATGGAACGAGCGATAAAGGTTCGGCGCGATTATCTTAAGGATCGCAATTTTATCGTGAGCAATGATACGGTGACGATCGTGGACAATAACACCGGAAGAATAGCGGTCGGGCGTCATTGGCAAGATGGAATACATCAGGCGATCGAAGCCCAGGAAGGGCTTGCAATTACCGTTCCCACCGGCTCGGCGGCCCAACTGACCGTTCAAAGCCTAATCCTATCCTATCCAGGTCGTGCTGGCATGACAGGGACAGCGAGCCCCGCGCGACGTGAGTTTCGAAAGGTTTATAAGATGCCGGTCATCGTGGTTCCGACGCGACTTCCATCGCAGAGAAAACAGTGGCCGACTCAATTCTACGACCGCGAGCAAACCAAGATGCTGGCGATTCGGGATGAGGTTATCGAATTGCGAAAAGCCGGTCGTGCTATCTTGATCGGCTCGAGATCGGTGGTGAAGTCTGAGTTTCTCTCAAGCCTTTTTAGCGATGCAGGTATTCCACATGATGTACTGAATGCACGGCATGAAGATCGTGAAGCCGAAATCATTGCCCGAGCGGGAGAGGTGGAGCGAGTAATCATCTCCACAAGCATGGCTGGACGGGGTACGGATATTAAATTGGAAGAACGGACGCGTGCACAGGGAGGCCTGCATGTGATACTTTGCGAACTAAATGATTCTGCTCGGGTGGATCGTCAGCTCATTGGTCGTTGTGCTCGCCAAGGCGACCCGGGTTCATTTCGCTACTTTATTTCTCCTGAAGATCACGTAATGGACCCCAAAAATCGTACCGATTTTTGGGCGACTGCCTTGCGCCGGATACGATTCGTCAATCCCATGTGGTGTTTTTTAGGCGCCCAGGCAACGATTACCGGCAAAAACGTGCGTGAACGCTTAGCTATGCTTCACTTCGAAAAGAAGCGGCTCCGTACCTTAAAACAAGCTGGACTCGACCCCGTTTTGGATGTTGTAGGGTAATTGCAACAAGGATTTTCCACGGACAGTTTGGTATTCTGGGTAAAATTTCGTTTTCAGAAAGCAGTTTGCTTGATTCGCATTCGATTTTAAATACACTGGTCTGACGTCCGGAGTTGCCGGTATGATCACTTAGTCCTTCTAGAGGTTTGAATCATGAGAAACAAAAATAGGTTGAGAGTATCGGGCGGAGCCGATAAATTGGAGGAACGTGCATTGCTGTCCGGATCCGGCATGTACGGAGCTCCTAGTTACAGCGGATTTGGTGGTGGAAATTTCGGAATCAGTGGTTCCGCTGCAAGTGGACCAAACGGCAGTTCAGCCCAAGGAACAATCGGGTTTGGTGGCTATTCCGCATATCAAGGATATGGCAACTCGGGCGGTAATGGCGGATGGAATCCAGGAAACAGTGGTCCAGGAAACAGTGGTAATGGAAACAGTGGTAATGGTTACGGTCGTAACTTCGGATTTCGAAACATAAACATTACGGGTAATAACATTGGAAGCAATGTTTACGGTGGTGGTAGTGGCGGTGGTGGCGGCGATGGCGGTAGCGGCGGCAATGGTGGCAATGGTGGCAATGGTGGCAGCGGCGGCAATGGTGGCAGCACCGGCGGAGGTGGAGGCGGCCCAGTTTACATCAGCGGCGGCGAAGGCGGCAAGAAGGGTGGAAACACATTCTTCTACGGCGGCAACGGCGGCAACGGCGGCAACGGTGGCAACGGCGGCGGAAGCGGCGGCCCTGTTTACATCAGCGGCGGCGAAGGCGGCAAGAAGGGTGGACAAACTTTCTACTACGGCGGCGGTGCTGGCGGTAGCGGCGGTCCTGTCTATATTGCAGGTGGCGGCAAAAAGGGTGGACAAACTTTCTATTACGGTGGATAGATTGTTTTTTTGCGTCTGAATTTTCGATCTCAACAAATACCGCGGTCCCTGTACTGCGGTATTTGTTTTTTTGGAGCTTGTTTGCTTATAGATAAATCACCGGGGTAGGCTCCAACTCATGAATAAAGCCAAGATGTTTCGTCAGATGCTTGCTTCTGGTGATTTAGAATTCTTGATGGAGGCCCATAATGGACTGAGTGCCCGCATTGTTGAGCAAACTGGATTTAAAGGAATTTGGGCGAGCGGATTGTCCATTTCTGCCGCGCTGGGTGTTCGAGATAATAATGAAGCAAGCTGGACGCAGGTTCTAGAAGTTTGCGAGTTCATCAGTGACGCCACGACGATCCCGGTCCTGTTGGATGGAGATACGGGCTACGGCAATTTCAACAATGTTCGCAGGTTGGTCCAAAAGCTTGAGCAGCGTGAAATTGCGGCGGTGTGCATCGAGGACAAACTATTCCCGAAAACCAATTCGTTCATTAAAGGCGAGAAGCAGCCCCTAGCCGAAATCGATGAATTCGCAGGCAAGATTAAGGCCGCTAAGGACCAGCAGCGCAGCCACGATTTTTCAGTGGTAGCCAGGCTTGAAGCTTTCATCGCCGGGTGGGGCCTGGACGAGGCTCTCCGTCGCGCTGAGGCTTATTACAACGCTGGTGCTGATGCGCTGCTTGTGCATAGCAAGTTGACGCGTCCTGATCAGATTCTTGCATTTGCTAAGGAATGGCAGAACAAGTGTCCATTGATCATTGTGCCAACCACTTATTACAGCACTCCCATTGAGAGTTTTGAAAAGGCAGGAATTAGCGTTGTCGTATGGGCAAATCATAATGTGCGCAGTTGTATCACGGCCATGACAGCAACGTGCAAACAAATCTTTAATGAACGCTCATTATGTACAGTTGAAGATCAAATCGCACCCGTGAAAGAAGTGTTTCGACTCCAAAACGCCGGTGAGTTATTGGACGCAGAACAGCGTTATTTACCAGCACGCACCGAGCCAGCACGTGCAATCGTTCTCGCTGCTGTGCAAGGCGAACCATTTCACGAACTAACACGTGAGAAGCCCAAGTCGATGATCAACGTCGGCGGTAGACCGTTGTTGCACAGAATGGTTTCCTTATTTCGCCAGGAGGACATCAAGGATATCACCGTCATCCGTGGATTTGGCAAAGAACACGTTCATGCCGACACCGTAGAGTTTGTAGACAACGATGATTTCGAAATCACCGGTGAGGTGTTCACGCTTGATAAAGCATACCGGATGCTGGATGGCGAAATGGTGATTGCCTACGGCGACATCGTGTTCCGCAAATACATTCTTCAAATGTTGCTGGATGCTCCCGAGGAAATCGCGATTGCAGTTGACTCTGCATGGCGACAAAGACCGTCCTTTAATGGAATGGAGGATTTCGTGACTGTGACCTGCGCCGCTACTCAGAACAGCGTGGAAGAAAAGCACTGGTTAGAGCAAATGAACCCTGGCCTTGATCAAGAAAGTATCCATGGTGAATGGATCGGATTGCTCCATGCGACCGCAACCGGAACGCAGGCGATTAAAATCGCGATTGATCAGTTACGCGATCTTCCTGAATTTTCAAAGTTACAAATGTTTGATCTTTTAAATCATTTAGTCAAAAGTGGGTTCCCCGTTGCAGTGCACTATATCGTAGGTCATTGGTTGGACGTCGATAATCTCACGGATCTAGCTGCAGCGGAACGCCTTAATTTTTGATGGACAGGTAGCTGGGTTAAGTGTAGGTTGTCACAATGATCAATGCCGCTAGTTTTGTCACGGTTCTAAAACGATTCCACTATTCCCAATTTGTCGGCGTGCCTTGCTCTTACCTTAAGCCGTTCATCAACTTTGTAATTAACGACCCGACGCTTGACTACATTGGAGCTACAAGCGAGGGAGAGGCGGTTGCTATCTCTCTCGGTGCTTTTCTTGCCGGTCGGAAAACAGTCACCATGTGCCAAAACTCCGGCTTGGGAAATATGGTGAATCCGTTGACATCGCTAAACTATCCATTCCGCATCCCAACGCTCTTAATTGTCACATGGCGAGGCCAGCCAGGACGACTGGATGAGCCACAGCACGAACAGATGGGTGGAATTACTCTGAAACTGTTAGAACTGATGGACATTCCATGGTCGATTTTTCCGCAAACAGAAACTGAGATCGAATCCGCTATAGTGCAAGCGGATGAGTTCATGCGGGAAAATTCGCGGCCTTATGCGTTTGTTATGCCTGAGGATTCAGTTTCTGCCTTCGAATTGAGCCCACAACAGCGAGGAGAAATGGTGGCAACCAATTGCTTGTCTTCCACCGGTTTAGGCGAAGAACGTTTAACTCGAACCGAAGCATTGGCACTAATCTTAAGGGCTCATCCTCTCGACCATGCGATAATAGCCACGACAGGCAAGACCGGTCGGGAGCTGTTTACCGTTTCAGACTCACCCGCCAATCTTTATATTGTAGGAGGAATGGGAACAGCGTCGGCAATCGGCTTGGGAATCGCCCATGGATTGCCTGACCAGTTTGTCACTGTTATCGATGGCGACGGAGCCGCATTGATGAAATTGGGTACATTGGCCACGATTGGATTCTATCAGCCTGCAAACCTGCTGCACATCATTCTTGACAACGAACAACACGATTCGACGGGTGGGCAACAGACTGTTTCATGCACTGTGCGTTTTTCAGATGTGGCCGCAGCGGCGAATTACCGAAACGTTGCATTTGCGGAAGGCAAAGTTGGTATTTCTGATGCGATCAAGAAATTATTATCACTGAGTGGACCGTCGATGTTGCATATCAAGAT
>JAYVPE010000181.1:0-7781 GCA_043757575.1 Pirellula sp. | reverse complement strand
GAAATCAATCGAGTTGTTTGCAGGAGCAGGCGGTTTGGCGTTAGCAACCGCCAACGCTGGTTTTCATCATAAAGCCGTGTTGGAGTGGAATCCCAACGGCTTGTGCTACGCTGCGTCAAAATCAATCAGACGGACTCACTCAATTGAGGGGAGCACGGATTGTTCTAGCCTACCGATGGACCCAAGCGGCGGTTCCGCGTTCCAGTAACAATCGTAACATGCCACTTTGAATCGTCTTTTGATTTTTTTCTTTTTCAAGTGCCCCGAATTGTCTCATGCTTGATCGGACCTACAAAGGGCATTATTTGGAAATTTCATTTTGCGAATTGGATGGATCACTGGAAATAAGCTTGTAGTCGAAATTGATTCACTGTCGCTTGCAAAATGACAGCTTGAGGCGGTCGAGAATCGCACAATCCACCGACCGCCTCAAGCTTGTCAAACCCTCCTGGGGTATTTTCTGCCTGCTCGAACAAATGCTATCACTATGGTTTGTTTTGAAGATTAGCTTCTTTGTGCTTAGCTCATTCCAGAGAACTTGATATCGTCCGTTACTATCCCACTCAGCCGAAAATCCCGACGAAAGCAAAAAGTCGCTCTGATCAGCAAACTTTGCCTGTTTTACTCAGGCAGGTTGACCCAATGTGCCGAACCGATAAATGCACACGTCGACGAAAAACTCAGACGCACGAACGTTAGAAGTACAGTGAAGTACAGTGCCGAACAGGATAATCGATACATTTGATAGCAATAATTGCTTTACGCCAATGGAGGCAATGGACAGCCGTGTTGTTTCGAAAAGGAAATTCATCAGATCCGAGTTTTCAAACTTCCATTGGAATGTCTGTGATTGTTGGAACTGGGGCTTGCATCCTTTTCTACCTAGCCGAACGTGACGCCGATCAACTGCAAGATAGTTACAGTTGGATTCGAATGGTCACTTGGGGTTTGCCCTTGAAAAGGAATGCAGGATGAGTGGAACCAAGCGACGTAGTGAAAGTACTGCAATCGCGATATTTCCATTTCTAGCTGTCTTGCTGTGTACCGTAGGTGCCTTGGTGCTCATTCTCGTAGTCACCGTTTCCAACTCGCGATCTTCGGCCAAACGCAATACGGAGGAGGCGATGGAGGAACTCAAGGATGCATCCGATCTAATGCACGTTGTATCAGAAGAATTGGAAGCGCAGCGTGAGAGTCTGAAGGCAAAAGTGGAGCATCGACGTCGCGATTTGACCGATATCGAAGATCATATTTCGCGTCTTAATAAGACCCTGGAGCAGCTAACTGCCAAAATAGATCTTATCCAATCCGAAGCGTCCCATTCCGATACGTCACGAATCGAAAAATCAACCGAGATTTCCGCGTTACGAAAAGAAATCGATCAAAAAAAACGCGAATTAATCGAGGAAATCGAGAAACAAAAGACTCGTAAACCCGCGTTTGCTGTGATTCCTTATATTGGCCCAAACGGCACGACTCGGCGTCCCGTGTATTTAGAATGTACGGAAAAAGGGGTGCTCATTCAGCCCGAGGGGATATTGATCTCGTTGAGTGATCTCAAACCACCCTTTGGACCTGGCAATCCGCTCGATGCTGCGCTACGTGTCCTGCGGCATGCGTACCAACAAACGGACTCGACGTTTGGCATCACTCAGCCACCTTATCCATTGTTGATAGTCCGACCCGACGGAATTAAAACCTATGCACTAGCTCGCGAGGCCATGAGTGGCTGGGACGATCAATTTGGTTATGAGCTGGTCGATAGCGATATGGAATTGACCTTTCCTGCAAGCCCCCCGGGACTGAAGGAGCAATTGACAAGCACTGTGGAAATGGCAAAACGCCGTCAACAGGCACTCATTGCGTCCATGCCGCGCCGAATGGTTCCACAGGATAGCCACGACGGCTGGGAAGTCATCGATGAATCCAATGCCTCACATCAAGCGAACGAAGAAGGGACTGGTAATCGTGGCGGCAATAGCACGACGGAACGGTACGTTGGTAGAGGTTTTTCCAACGGCAATGACTTGCAACAAAACTGGCAAATGGTTCAGGGAATAGCCAATTCTCAAGTTTCAGGCGCTATTCAAAAGAATGGCCTGGAGTCCTCTCAGTCGGTAGGGGCATCGGGCAAACCGGGGCTTCCTGGCAATCCATCGGGAGCTCCCAATCCAAATGCGTTTAGTACGGGAGTTGCTGACCTAAACGGGAAATATGAAATAAGCAACGTCCAAAACGCACCTTTGCCATTGGCCATGCAACAGCAGGGTTCGGCGAATGGTTCCAATGCGAAAGGACAAATAACGAATGACGGTCAATTCAGCTCGGATTCTAGCTCGAAAGGCACTAACGCCGGGGATCCTCACGGATCAGCCGGGTCAGCCGATGGTGCCCAGGGTGGAACAAGTTCGTCCGCAGGTGAAACCTTGCAAACCAGTTCCAACGCTGGCAATAATGCGACTGCAAGCAGTAGTTCGTCCAGCGGCAATGGTCAAGCCAGCGGCAATGGTCAAGCAGGCGGCAATGCTCCTACACCACCAGGTGCAAACGCATTTTCATCCGGTACGGCAACAGGTGGGGGAGCGAGCAGCCTCTCCGCATCTGGAAGCCCAACTCAGGCGCCAGCCGACCCCAACGCCACTCCGAGCGTTTCGATCTCTATGAACCAGAAAGCCGAGAGTCAACCAGCCAAGGCAAAGCACGTGCGAGCCGAAGGAGATTTAAAGCCGATTTCTGTAAGCGCCGGCCATGGTTGGGCCGCCTCCCGAGCCGAGGGCAAAGCAACTCCGGTATCGCGTTCCATTAATATTGTTGCTTTAAAAGACAAGTGGCTCCTGCGTTCGGACGTAGATCCAAACATCTTCGAAGTCAGTATGAACATGGATGAAGGACCACAACAGGCTGGCAATCAATTAGCTGTTGCCTTGCGCAAACGGGTTGATTCTTGGGGACTTTCGTTACCTGGAGGGTATTGGTCACCAACACTTACTATTGAGGCAGCCAACGATGCTCAGCAAAGTGTAGCTAGGATGGAAAAACTGCTCGAGGGTAGCGGTGTCGAAATTAAAGTAGTGACTCTGAAACTGCCAAACCGCCGATAGGAGCGTTACCAATGAACCGACGACATGCTGAAGAAAGTCACGTGGGAGACGACTCCTTCCTCGATACCATCGCGAATCTTGTGGGTATCTTAATCATACTCGTAGTCATCGCAGCCGCACGCAGCCAAACCGTTGCAAAGGCTTCCGCAGACGATGCCGTGAAAAGCAAAATGGATCAGCTTGAATCACCGGTAGCCAAGGTGAAAAACCTGGAAACGGACCTTCAAAAACAACATGACGAGTTGCAGAACTACGACATCGAGGTTGCCTATCGTGCTTCCGAACGGATGGCCATGATGGACCAGGTGACCATTGCGGAACGAATCGTCGAAACCGAATTGCAGTCCTTAGACCTGTCCTCACGTGAGAAAATCGAAACACATCAAGCTATGTCCGAGTTGCAAAAGCAGCTTGCCGATCTCCTGAACCAACAAGGAGAAGTGCATGGCGCCGAACCCACAATAGCCGTACTTCATCATTTACCGACCCCGATGGCCAAGACAGTATTCGGACGTGAATTGCACGTGATGATGCGAAGCAACTCGGTTGTCGTCATTCCATGGGAACGACTGATTGAATCACTCAAGATCGAGGCTCGCCGGTCTGCCGAACGCAATTCGCAAAAAGATAGATTTATAAACCAATTGGGACCCATCGATGGCTTTGTAATGACCTACGGTTTAAAGAGCCAGAGCGGAATCATGTCCAACGGCGGGTCCACACGGCTTGCTCGATCGATTGAGTTGGAAAAGTTTGAATTGGAACCCACGGACGAAGTAGTTCGGGAAACCGTGGTTCAAACTCTGAGTTCTGGCGGCCGACTTCGAATGGAACTAGGCTCGTGCGTCGCACAACATACGACCGTAACGGTCTGGATTTATCCTGACAGCTTTAACGAATTTCGATTGCTAAAGGAACGATTATTTTCGGAGGGCTATCTTTGTGCAGCGAGACCTCTGCCCTTCAATGTTCGCATCGGTGCATCTCCGCGTGGTTCTGCAAGTACCTCACAATAATCGGATCAGGCCGCTCGCGTCGCATGGGATTGACGGGCGGTCAACAGATGGATGGCACCGGTCAACTCGTGCATTGCCAATTCGAATTGTTGGGATTGTCTAAGCACCGTCAAATTTTGCACTAACGTTTCTTGCAAATGCTGAAGATGACCGTCCGCATTTAACGCTTCTGCAACGTCCATAGCTAGTCTGGATGCGTTGCTAAATTCGGCTTTCACGTTTTTCAACTCGTGAATATTCTGGCGTTGGATCGTGTCGAGTGTAATGATGAGTCGTCCAAACTGCTCCTCGCGACGTTGATCGGTTTTCGAGTACTGTTGTATCAAAAGCTCCATTCGGTCAGCCCATTCTTGGGCGCGACGGCTCTCATAAAGCCCCATCGACAAAAGCGTGCACTCTTGTGCTGCACTGAGCGCATCGTAAATAGGACTCAAGCTGTTCGCATTAGTAGTAAATCGATGCAGCAACTCGTTTTCCATGAAACGGTTGATCCTAAGTACTATTCCTTCATCGCGCCGCTCGACCAGGAAACGAATTAGCATCGTGCTGATCGACGCTGTCAAAGCAGCGCATGTCGTGTTGAAAGCCGTGCCGATACCACTTACGATTTCAGGGATTTTTTCTGCCAGTTCGGAGGCGGATAAACCGCTCAAGGCAGATCCAAAGTGTACGACTGTTCCTAACAACCCAAGAATCGGCAGCAACGCGGTCACGAATTTCGGGAAACTATACCGAGCAAAAATTTCCTCGGCATCCTGTGATGCGAGGTCGTTTAAGTATTCTCGGAATCCATCTGCCGACTGTCGCTCACTTACGAACGTTAGCGCTGATCGCAGCCTCCTGGCCATCATCGTGTTCTGCAAAACTCTCGGTCCAGACTTTGCATGTTCCAGCAACGTCGAAGCGTTCGACGGCGATTCCGTACCATGCCGACGCGGAATCCAATCGTACCTGGTACCCGCAGCGTTCACTCGCGTTTCCAAAAAGGAAAGCAGCAACTGAGCGTTGACCCAAAAAAACAAACCAACAATCGCATATTCCGTGATGTGCTCGGTCGTGTATGTATAAATCACCGTGCCATGAAACGCGGGCAGAAACATTACGACATAGAAGGCTAAAGTTGCCAGAACGCCCAAAGCGAACGATTTTGAAGTATTTGGGATCGACGCTAAATTTCGAAGAATATTCATAAATTGGATTCCTTGGGTTAAACCGCGACAGGACTGTATCAAAACTCATCAGTTCGTCACAATTCCAATACTGTCGCAACCCTATGAGTTTTGCATGCTTTTCAATTCGCGAATCGCATCAATCATTTCATCGATCCGTCGATACACCGTCCAAAACGTGGAATCCATGACGTCGCAATTGGAGTTTATTAGAATCTATATTGATTTTTGGGATTGCTGCGAGCAGATTTTTCCGTCGCGAAAGGGTTGATAACCCAACATTTTGATGCTCCACGGACCGGCTACGGTGTACTCGATTCCTCTCCAGTTGAATCGTTTAAGAAACAGACAGCAAACAAGTGCCCATGTATATGTCCACTGGGTCAGCCACGCTATCCACAACACAGTAATCCAATTCGATTTGCCGGGCCAGGAAACGTCTTCACCGCGAGCATTTGCCATAGCGCACACAGCCCGTTCCATCCATGGTAACATGCTCGTCATGCAAACATGAAATGCGAGTAACGCCAAAAACACGAGCCCTGCACCAAGTAAATTCCCTTGCAATAGAAATGCAATGCAACTAAGCAGTCCCCACAAAATCATCAGCGCCGAACTGATCCCATGTCCTACGACAAGCAACCAAAATGGATGGTAAAGCCTGGCCGACAGCAATTGTCGTTTGACCCAACTTTGGAATGACGCAACCGTGCAGCCCTCACGATTGATCATCATGAGCGACGGGACGAAGACTACCTTCTCGCCAATCGTGGACAACTGTTTTCGAATCAACGTATCGTCGCCGTAAGCATGCCGCCAGCGGTCGAGAATACCTGCTCGCCGAATCGAGTCCAATTTGATGGCAAGTGTTCCACCCCAAGCGATCTCATACCAGTACATTTGGACAACGGCTGCTCCATTCCAAACATACCGCATCAAGGAGCCATGGCTGCAATGAGTCGGCATATACCACCGATTTCCTGTCGCTGCGCCAATATGCGTTGGGACGAGCGCCGTGGCCAACTCGCGAAGCCAATTGATGTGCGGAATCGTATCCGCGTCCAACATAGCCATAATTTTTGTCGATTCCAGCAATCCTTCGACGGCTTGGACTAGACTTGAACATTTGAGGCTACATGTAGTCAACGGTGAAGTTAGTACTTCGACACGAAAATTTTTAAACGAAGAGACTTCGAGGGCCCGCCTCAGGATGGGCATCGCCGGATCCTCGGCATGGTCAACGAGGAAACGAACCTCGTAATTCGGGTAGTTCTGAGTCAGTAACCCATCAATGCACCTCGACAAGAACGGGTCGCCACCTCGTAAGCATAAAACGACCACCGCTTGGGGGCACGACGCATCCTCGAGCAGTGGTTGCTGCCATCTTCGCAAGCGAGAAACAAATCCAGCAACCAAGAGAAACTGGATCAATGTCGAAGCGATCAAGGTACTTAAAAGTGCGACCAGCATGATGTTCATCACTCATGGACCTTGGAGGTACTTGAGATACCCTTAGAAAACACGTTCTCGAGTGCCCTGCGAGTGAGAGGCAAAGGCCGAAACGCACGACAAGGGAAACAGTTGTTCAACAGCATCACGTTGGAGCGAACCAGTTGGATTGCCTACGAGCTTTTTAAACTCAGTCACGCTAATACGCAACAGCGAGTCAGCATCCGAATGCACACCAGCGGTACAGACCAAATTGCCATCAGGCATTAATCCAAGAGTCCACTGTCCCCCTCCTGGTCCGGCCAAATCGATAGCTAAACGACTTTTGGTCTTGCTGTAACTTACATCATCTGCGACAGGAAACTCGCGAAAGTAATCCGCAGCTTGCCAATGAACGACGGGTTTGTCGATACGTCGTTTGCCCCAACGATCTTCTTCTCCATAACGAATATAGGTATGCAACATGGCTTCATCGATGGCTGGGCAAGGCATGTCACCAGCAAATCGCTTCAGATTCGTGCAGTCAAAGGTCGGATCCGTACTTTCGTAGTTGTTGTACATGGCTAAGCCCGGCAAAGATGCTGCTTCTAATTCGTTGTAGGTCGACGGGTCTATCGGTCCGTAGCCAACATATTCCACTCCAGTCGAGTTGAAAAATTTGTAGCCGGCATCGATCATCTGCCTCGCTGTCAAACAGTCGTCGGGTGCTAAATTGAAAGTCCGACCATGGGCCGCTTGATTGAAGTACAGACGCGTCATGACTTTGGAAACCCAGTCGACAGGAATGACGTTTCGTCGTTCATCGCCGTGTAGCGGCAGCCGCAACCGCGTCATGCGCACACCGTCAGGACCTACATGTTGACGCGGCACCAACAAAGCCATCAGTCGAAGGTAAAGATAGATACCATGATACGTATTTGTGTAGCCGGTTTGCGAGTCACCAGAGATGACGGCTGGCCGATAAACGGTGAGTTTGTCAAGGAATTTTGCCTCTCGCACCAGCAACTCGGCGCGTAGCTTGCTCTCTTCGTAATCGTTTCGGAATG
>JAYVPE010000180.1:0-7787 GCA_043757575.1 Pirellula sp. | reverse complement strand
CAAGGAGAGTTTTCGCCGACGGATCGAATCGGACAATTGACTATGCGAAATCTTGACATTGCCGATACGGGAGACAAGTTAAAAGTTTATCGAAGTGTTGGTTTGTTGTCCGCTGGCGGAGCTGACTCGATCCAGTTGCTCGAGTAGAAAAGCGGAATAACGGCACGACGCGCAAGCTCGTGAACGCACACAAACCTAGGACTTCATACTCGCTCGCCTTAGGACCGCGATCGCTCCACTGCGGGCCGGAGCGTGAGCCGTTGTCGTTGTACGGGATTAGGATCACTACAGCAACATATCGCAAAAAAATTTACGGGATGAACCATTGCGACGGGGACGTGGTTATCATAATGCAACTGGTTGGTTCGTTCAAAACCTCATTTTTACGGTTGTTATGTCTGAATTCCTTGCTCCCCTGACTAATACGTCCAGCGTTGGTATATCTGAACATTCTCATGTTCAGCAGGCGAAAAAACTATTCGAAGACGCGGTGGCGGAGATCAGCAAAGTATTTGTTGGCCAGGATGAATTGGTTACGACTTCATTGGTCGCGTTATTCTCGGGCGGACACGTGTTGATCGAAGGGGTCCCAGGGTTGGGAAAGACGCTTTTCGTGAGGACGTTGGGACGCGTGCTGGGATGTCAGTTTGGTCGAATTCAGTTTACCGCAGACTTAATGCCTTCGGACATTACGGGCGCTCCGATCTTAGACTTGAAGACACAAGATTTTCGATTTCGACCTGGACCCGTCTTTACTCAGTTCCTGCTCGCAGACGAAATCAATCGATCTCCGGCCAAAACGCACGCCGCATTGCTTGAAATCATGCAAGAGTTCCGTGTCACTATCGATGGGATCAGTCACCCGGTGCCCCGTCCGTTTCTAGTCATGGCCACACAAAATCCAATCGAAAGCGAGGGAACTTACTCGTTGCCTGAAGCCCAACTGGACAGGTTTATGTTCAAGGCGATGGTGTCCTACCCAAGCGAACAAGAGGAAGCCAGAATTCTCGAATTGCATTCAAAGCAAATCGATTTATCGTCCATGCTGAAAGACCAAATTTCACAAGTGACTAATGCCGAACAGATTTCGAGCATTATCAAGTTGAATGGTCAAATTCGCATCGAACCCAAGCTGCTTACTTACATCAACAAGATTGTTCGGCTAACGCGATCATGGCCAACTTTTCACATGGGTGCATCACCGCGAGCTGGATTAGCCTTAGTACAAGGGGCTCGCACCATCGCTGCGTTTCGAGGCCGGGATTTTGCGGTGCCAGACGATGTGGTGGAGATCGCATTGCCTGCGCTTAGACACCGCATCATCATGTCCGCCGAAGCTGAGGTAGAGGGACTCAAGGTCGATCAAGAGCTGACATCGCTATTGCGCAGTATAGAAGTGCCGCGAAACTAAGCTATGTCCATATACGATTCTATCGGGACAACTCTTTTTTGGGCGCCCTGGATTGGTCTGATCACATTGATTTCGCCATTGCTGATAATTGCGTGGGGTTGGCGGATCTTTCCAACCGTCCGATGGCTGTGGTTGCTGCTGCCGTTGTGCGCGTCGACCCTACTGATTCTGATCTCGCCACTATTCATTTATTTGCTTGTTGTCTTTGACTTGCTCGCTTTGTCCGTTGTCGTGCTTGATCTGCTCACAATAACTGGCCCGAGTGGATTGAGTGTCGAACGACAAATGCTAAAGAGTGCGTCACTAGGTGGCACACACGATGTGAAATTGTGCCTGGACAATCGAAGTGGTAGAACGCAGTTGATTGATGTCTGTGACGATCTACCACCGGGCTTGACGTCAGATCCGGAGATTCAGTCGGTAGTTCTGTCCCCTGGTAAACGGATTGAGGTCGAGTACCAAATCCGCCCATTGCGACGCGGTTCGTTTCAATTTGAATCTGTTTTCATAAAACTCAAGAGCCTAGCGGGGCTTTGGCAAAGGCAGGTCAAACGTGCTTGTTCGGGCGTATTGCTTGTGTATCCGGACATGAAACAGTTGTCTGAATACGCGCTCCTTGCTCGCACCAATAGGCTCAGCCTAATCGGTGTTCGCAAGACTCGAAAGGCAGGCCAAGACAATAACTTTGAGCGACTTCGCGACTACACCCAGGACGACAATTACAAGCATATTGACTGGCGGTCAACGGCTAGGCGAAACAAGCTGACCGTCAAACAATTCCAAACCGATCAAAGCCAACGCATTGTGTTTATGCTCGACTGTGGTCGGTTGATGACCAATGAATACTGCGGCCTAAGTCTTCTCGACTATGCGCTCAATTCGATATTGATGTTGAGCTACGTCGCACTTCATCAAGGTGACTCGGTGGGTCTGTTGTGTTTCTCGGACAAGATTGAATCGTACGTACCGGTCCGTGGCGGAACAGCCCAGATGAATCGACTACTGCACGCTGGATTTGACCGTTTTCCAAGTCTTAAACAGACAAGCTACGACGAAGCGTTTCTCTATTTTTCGCGGAATTGCAGACGACGTTCTTTGGTCGTTCTGGTAACCAACGTCATTGACGACGTTTCGGCAGCACAAATCACCGGCTATCTGAGCACCTTAAGGGGAAAACATTTGCCTGTCCTTGCGTTGCTCCGCGACCGAGCGGTCTTTGATTATGCCGATAATCCGAGTATGGATGAGAGTGTCCTCTATCGAAGTGCAGCGGCCGCACAATTGTTGGTTTGGCGTCACGAAGTAATTCAGCGGCTAGAAAACGCTGGAGTATTAAGTGTCGACGCGTTTCCGGACCTGCTGACAACTCCACTAATCAACCGATACTTGGAAGTAAAAGCAAAGCACCTGCTTTAAGGGTTGCTGCAACTTGTTTAACCCGTGCATCGGCGGGCGAGCCAGGATTGGATCCATCCCTGATCACTTAGTGGGATCGGGGCGTTTTTCCTGTTGTCCGCGATCTTCGCTATCGCTTCGATCGGTTAAACGAGTCGCAATGCGGAGTTGTACGTGGCGTGTGATTTGTGTTACCATTTTGCTTAGTAGGTTTCCCAGCCGTTCAGCAACCCTTTCCTTGCCCCTCTTACAAGGATTTGATCATGAAAAGTGTTTTGAAGGTAATCGTTTGTTGTCTTGCGTTGATTTCCAGTGCGATGGCAGCAGACTTTCCGCCGGGTTTTCAGCGGCTTTCCATCGGAGACAAAGCACCGAATTTTTCTTTGCCTGGAATTGATGGTCGCGCTTGGGGGCTCAGCGATTTCAAAGATTCCGATGTGCTCTTGGTCTACTTCACTTCCAATCATTGTCCTGTTTGCCATGCTCAGGATCCGCGTCTATTAACGCTCTTAAAAGAGCTCACCGGAAAAAGCTTGGCTGTCGTGGCGATTAATCCGAACTCAGGAGACGGACTTCGGCCTGACGAATTGGGTTACTCCAAATACGATGATAGTTTCGAGCACATGAAGCTCTATGCAAAGGACGAAGGCTTCCCATTCCCGTATCTTTATGACGGTGAAACGCAGTCAGTAGCAAAGCTGTTTGGCTGCCTGGCTACGCCCCACGTTTTCGTTTTTGATCGCTCACGCGCCCTTAGATATCAAGGCTGGCTCGACGATTCACGATTTCCTGACGCAGCAACGGTCAAGCGACAAGATACAAAGGAAGCGATCTTAGCCGTGCTCGATGGCAAGCCAGTTCCAGTTGCAGAAACAAAACCATTTGGTTGTTCGACGAAGTGGCGAGAAAAAATCGCCGACGTTGGAAAGGACAACGAAAGCTGGGAACGAGCCGAAGTCACGTTGGACAATATAGATGCGGATGGAGTTGCGGCATTGGTTAAGAACAACACGAACAAATATCGACTGTTCAACGTTTGGTCAACAACCTGCGGACCTTGCCTTGTCGAGTTTCCAGGGCTGGTTCGAATATCGCGACGAATGGGCTTGAGAGACTTCGAACTGATCACTCTGAGCACAGATCTTCCTAGCGATCGCGAACGTGTAATGTCCAATCTGGACAAGCAACGGGCCTCCCTACCAAAGAATCTAAAAAAGTCCTTGGAAAAAGAAGGCCGCAAATCTAATAACTATCTTTACACCGAAGCAAGTATGGACAGCCTCATCAAAGCCTTGGATCCAGAATGGCCCGGGCCACAGCCTCATACCATGCTCGTTGCCCCAGGTGGTAAAGTCGCATTTCGTCACACCGGTGAAATCGGCGAGGAAGATTTACTGGATAGAATTCTCGAAGTGATGGGTACTGGTTACAAACCGTGAATGGTGATGACTGCTCTGCAGTGGCGAAAACGGTCGGGAATTGATGGAGTAACACAAACGGGGAGCAACAGGATCGCGGACCACTACGATCGCGGAGCGATCGGCCACTATATTATGCTTCGTCGACTCGGTAGCCCTTCGTTTTGGTGTCAAACGTGAGCGAGTACTCGGCGAGGATCGAGGAGGCTTGTGAGATCTGGGCTTCGAGAACCGCTTCCATTGTAGCTGCGCGAACGGTTACATCATTTGGGCCAGCAGCATCTAAAATAACCAGATGCAAATTTTCGCTGCCTGTTTCGAGGAGAGTTCGGAGATAAACTTTTACTAGCGGAAAGGGTGTTAGCGCCATTTCGCTGTTGGTGCGGAACAAGTCATACGGAACCTTGTCCGAAAAACCATATAGGGAAGAACAAACTCTACCTGAACGCAACGGAAAGACGTTTGGCGAGATGCGCGTTTTCCCGTTTAGCAATACGTAATTTGGAGTCGAAGCGGAGACGGTCGGTGGGATGCTGGAGTTCATCTGTGTAAGAGTAACATAAGATACGTTGGGCAGTGGATTCAAAAGCTCAAATCACGCGGAAATCGCCCTAACCCTGACGTTCTACGGAAGCAATTGCCAATTGACGTAGGGCAGTGACCGATGCACTGGCGGGTAAGTCGTCTAGGGACCGGACAGCATCCTCGACCATCGCCTTGGAAACTTTTTTCGTATAATCGGATGCATCGCACCGGTCCATGGCCAAACGCAGTTCTTCAGCCGCTGCAGATTCTCCATTATTCAATCGCTTTATCATTGCGTTGCGAACTTGGTCCGGCATCCATTCCAGCGTTCGCATCGCTGGCAATGTCGGTTTGAAGGATGCTAAATCTGTTCCAAGCGTTTTGCCCGCATGATCCTGGCGTCCCCAAACGTCGAGCCAGTCGTCGAATACCTGGAACGCAGTCCCTAACTTTAATCCGAATTGCTGCATACGATGGCAAGTCGCATCATCTGCACCGGCGCTCCATGCTCCGAGCGAACAGCTCAAGGCGCACAAAGCGCCCGTCTTTGCCTCCAGAAATCGCATGTATTCCGGGATCTCCATTTCGAAATGCCGAATGCTATTCTCTTGCATTATTTCTCCTTCGCAGACTTGCTTCGCAGCTTCTGCAATCCATCGACCAGGAATGGTCGATGTTCCCTGATTGGCAAGCCCATACGCATTTGTGAAAAGCCAATCGCCTACCAAAACGCTAGCTGGCACAGACCACTTCTGGTGTACGGTTTCTTTGTGACGCCGTGCGATTGCCCCGTCGAGTACATCATCGTGCACTAGTGTCGCGGTGTGCACCAATTCGACCACCACACTGAGTCGAATCGTTTCCTCTGATATCAATCCGGAGGCTTTGGCTGCTAATAGTAACAGGCAGGGCCGGAGTCGTTTTCCTCCCAAATCGGCGACGTAGGAAAGCATTTCCCTCACGTGCGTTTTACCTACCTGCAATTCTTTGCGGAGGAATTGCTCCACGAGCCACAGCTCCTCTCGGATCGGGGCCGTTGCCAAACGGAGTTGATCGCGGTAAATATCTGTTGGCGATTGCCCTATTCCACCGACGGGATTCGCCGATCGTAATGTGTTTGGAACGGTAGTCTGATCATTGTCAACTACCGATGCTGTGTAGACTCTTGACGAAGTGCCGCTGAGCGCGTGGGGAGGTTGAAGATAAGCTTCGAAAGAATCCATAATGGTTTACTCTTTTCTGTGGTAATCTCCTCGCATCCCGCCGGTTTTTGATAACAGCATGACATTGGAGATTGTCATTGTTCGATCGATTGCCTTGCACATATCGTAAACGGTCAATGCTGCAACCGTCGCAGCCATTAGCGCTTCCATTTCAACTCCTGTTGAACCGGTTGACTTTACAGTGATCCGCCATTCAAGCTCGTCAACAGAAAGCCACTGGTGCTGCACCTCTACCGAATCAATCAAGAGCATGTGGCACAAGGGGATTAAATTGCTGGTTTGCTTTGACGCTTGAATGGCTGCGATGCGGGCCACCTGCAAGCAGTCTCCTTTCGAGGTCGAATTTGTTCTAATTGCGTTGGCAGCATCTAGAGACATGGAAATTCGACTGCAGGCGACTGCAGTTCTACGTGTATCACCTTTATCACCGACGTCCACCATCCTCGCCTCGCCGCTCGCATTGACGTGCGTTAGTGTCCATTTGGCTTCGACATGTGACAAATCTGCGTCTTTACTAGTTTCCTTGGGAGTTGACATGTGAATTTGCTAACAGTGGATTCCCGTAAATTCGAAACAGAGATAACAGTTAAAAACAGTGAAATGTGGGGCAGCGGCTCCGCCCGCTGACAAGCGAAAATCCCTGCGGGCGGAGCCGCAGGGCCACAGAGCTACAGGGCTACAGAGCTACAGGGCTACAGGGCCACTTAGGCATGGCCGGAGTATTCGGCACCGAAGAATTCTTTACTCGCGGTGACGGTTGGTTTGATCGAGCGTTTTCCCTCATGCCAGTTTGCGGGGCAAACTTCGCCGTTCTTTTCAACGAACTGCAGTGCTTGAACCATTCGCAAGGCTTCGTCAACACTGCGACCCAGAGGAAGATCGTTCACAACTTGGTGACGAACAACACCGGCTGTATCAATCAGGAACAGTCCCCGCAATGCGACGGCGTCCCCGATCAAAACATCGTAGTCCCTGGCAATCTGTTTGTTTAAATCCGCTACCAGCGAATAGTCAATTTGGCCGATCCCGCCCTGTGTTCGGGGCAAATTTCGCCACGCCAAATGCGAGAACTCGCTGTCGACCGAAACACCGATGACTTCCACATTGAGATCCGTGAATTCCTTGACGCGGTCCGAAAAAGAGATGATTTCCGTCGGACAGACGAAAGTAAAATCGAGCGGATAAAAGAAAAGCAAAACGTATTTTCCTTTAAACTGACTGAGCGTCAATTCGGCGAATGAACCATCTTTGAGGACGGCATTCGCTCTGAAGTCAGGAGCTGGTTTGGTAACAAGAACGGCCATAGATGGTTCTCCTAGTCGATTTGCAAAAAAACTGCGAAAATGAGTTGGTAAGTGTGTTCGAAACAGCACCAATCGTCTTCATTGTCCGCCAATCGTCAAGGCTAACGCTCATGGACCCCTCTATTGCTGGGAAACTTTCCGATTCAACCGCTACGATCGACGAACTGAAGGCTCTGGTGAACCAATTTGTAACGGATCGCTCCTGGGAATCGTTTCATTCACCGAAAAACTTGTCGATGTCGATTGCCATTGAAGCGGCGGAATTGATGGAGCATTTCCAGTGGACAAACCCAAATTCCCCAACTCATTCGCTGGCAAACGATTCCCCGATTGCTCAAGAACTTTCCGATGTGCTTGCGTACTCGCTCGCTCTCGCGAACACGCTCGGCATCGACTTGAGCCGGGCACTCGAATCCAAAATGAAAAGGAACGAACTCAAGTATCCAATCGGTGCTGAATACGTTCCCAAGGGGATTTCAAGCTCCGGGTAGCGTATAAAAAACACAAAATC
>JAYVPE010000179.1:0-7795 GCA_043757575.1 Pirellula sp. | reverse complement strand
GTCTTCATCTTGTGCATCCATGCAATGAAAGTAGAGAAATCAATATTGACTACTTTTAGCATAAAATGCAGATTAGCCAAAGACCGGGACAGCCCTTGAATGATTGTCCCGTAGACTATGAGCTTTAAATCGTTCCCTCGGATTTCAACACAAACCGCAGTTTCCGGGTCGTGGGTTGGGATCTGTTGCAGTATCAAATTTCGAGACCAAATCGTAGTTCGATGCTCGGAATGTTCATGGCCCACTTCAATAGGCGATGTACTAGCGCTGGCATAACCTCGCGAGCTCAAATCGACTCGGTCATCGGTTTCCGTCAAAATCCAAATATCTGCCTCGACGGACTCTATCTGGTTGATTAACGAAGCAAGCCTTGCATCAGTGCGATTAGGTCGTTCTAGGTTCCAAGTTGCAATCTTCATTTATTCGCTGCGACAATCGAAATGATGGTTGTTCAGTTTCTGCACGACCAGCAAACGTTAGGCCCCAAGAACCCCGAAAACTGGCATGGCGTTATGTGTATACATTCCTGAATTTCTTAGGCAACCGTTCGCCGTTCATACAGGTATTTTTGAAATCCTGCGAAGACTTTGCCTATCTCGTCGGGCTTGCCGCCTAGGTCGGCTATCGCGTCGGAGATCGAGTCGTATTTGAGTCGCAACAACGGCGTTAACTTTTCTTGGTCTAGCTCCTCGACGCCGACGCTGACGTAGTGAGCCAACACGAAATCTAGAAACGCTTGTTGCTTGTCGTTGAAATGTGTTCTGATTTGGATGCGGGCCATCGCGGCCCTCTCTTCGCGGCTCAGCGGTGACAGCGCATAGGCTACGTGAGCCAGCACGTCAAACAGGTCGCTTTTCTCCGCGTCAATCATTCGTTGCATCTCAGTGAGTTGTTCCCTACCGAATCCTTTGTCGGTGAGTCCCTCCAGCAGTTTCTTTCGCGTCGCAGGTTCGCACCACAGTGCACGAAGTTCCGCCTCGTCTTTGAAGAACTCGGGGAGTTTGCCGAAAAGCATTTCCATGAATTGCAACGAAGACATGGGTGTGCCATCGGGGTGCCAGAACGTAGTCATCATCATGTGCTGGATAGTACGTGCTTTTCCATCGGCCAACTTCACCTTGGCTTTCTTTTTTTTCTCACAAGCACAGTCGAACCGTCCGCAAACAACGCAGGGCTCTTTTGGACATTCGCATGGACGCTTGCCGCATGCCAAGCATGGTTGTGGTGGTACTACCTCGCATTCACATGGCTGCATACCGCATTTTTTGCATGGTTCTTCGTCGGCAACTGGCTCGCCATCCCATTCTGGGTCACCGAAATGGAGATGTGCTTTTACGAAGTCGTAGATCGTGAAATAGTCCTTGCCATCGAACAAGCGTGTTCCTCGACCGATAATCTGCTTGAACTCAATCATTGAGTTGATTGGACGCATCAAGACAATATTGCGGATGTTCCGAGCGTCCACGCCGGTCGAAAGCTTTTGCGACGTCGTCAGTATCGTTGGAATAGATTTTTCATTGTCTTGGAAGTCGCGTATATGCTGTTCGCCCAAAGCCCCATCGTTCGCCGTTACACGCTGGCAATACATCGGATCCTTGCTCGTCTTTGCCTGATTGATCAAGTCGCGAACAAGCAGTGCGTGAGCTTGGTTCGCGCAGAACACTAACGTCTTTTCTTTCTGATTGATTTGGTCCATGAAGATTTCGACTCGCTTCTTTTCGCGTTCGCGTATCTCAATGCTTCGATTGAAATCCGATTCCTCATAGATTTTTCCAGCCTCGATTTCGCCCTCCACAACGGTATCATCCGACGTGTAAACGTAGTAATCAAGAGTCGTCTGGATTTGTTTAACCTTGAAGGGTGTTAGAAACCCGTCGTTTATGCCTTCCTTGAGCGAGTAGATATAGACCGGTTCACCGAAATAAGCATACGTATCGACGTTGTCTTTACGTTTGGGTGTGGCAGTTAGTCCGAGCTGCACTGCCGGCGAAAAGTAATCAAGGATTACTCGCCAGTTGCTTTCGTCGTTTGCGCCGCCGCGATGGCATTCATCAATCACGATGAAATCGAAGAAGTCCGCTGGATAGTCTCCAAAGTAAGGTGACGGCTGACCATCCTTGGGCGGTCCACTCATAAACGTTTGAAAGATGGTGAAGAAGATGCTACCGTTCTTCGGAACCTTGCCCTTTTTGCGAATGCTTTCGGGGTCAATTCGAACCAATGCATCCTCAGCGAATGCCGAGAAAGCGTTATAGGCTTGGTTGGCGAGGATGTTTCGGTCTGCCAAGAATAGAATGCGAGGACGGCGCAATGGTTCTCGGCTGAGATTCCATCGACTATGAAACAGTTTCCAAGCAATTTGGAACGCGATGAACGTTTTCCCGGTGCCAGTGGCCAGTGTCAGCAGGATACGTTGTTTGTTTGTGGCAATGGCTTCAAGTACTCGCTCAATTGCAATGTCTTGATAGTATCGGCTTGGATGCGAACCGCCTTTGTCTTCAAATGGAATGGCCGTGAACCTGTCAATCCACGCATTCGCTTCCGCAAAAGTCATCGCCCACAATTCGTCAGGTGTTGGGTATTGCGACAATTCGCGTTCCGCAGCCGTCTTCATGTCTATGCCATAGATGCCCTGGCCATTGGTTGAGTACGTGAAGCGTATCTCAAGCTTTTCGGCGTAGTTCTTCGCCTGCGCGACACCTTGGGTTAGCGATTCGTCCCATGCTTTGGCTTCGACTATGGCAAGCTTGGTATTGCGATAGATGAGAACATAGTCTGCGGTTAATCCCTTGCCTCGTCTGCCTAGACCTTCAAGGCGGCCCGGCGTGATTGCATACTCACGGCGAATACGGCTTCCTTCGACGACGCCCCAGCCAGACGCGGCAAGCGCGGGGTCGATGTGTTCAGCCCGAGTTTCTGCCTCGTTCATGAACCGGAACTTTCCCCTGATAAGCGGGGAGAATCAGGCTCAACATTCGTCAACTGGTAGGAGACGCGATTGCGTCCGTTTCTGAATGAGACCAATGTCTTTAGAAACGTCGCAGTGCAACTTTGGTTAAGGTACTTTCGATCGAACTCGACTACTTGGTCTTCAGACAAATCCTGGCTAATTCTACCAGCAATATCTTCACCCGATGATGTTGTGAAATTGAACATCCAGGAACCCAAAAGTACCCCTCTAAAAGTCCCGACCGATCTTACCATTTCTTCCGTTGTATTTGTCTCTGCAACACGCTCATAAGCTCTTAACGCCTGTGTTGCCGACATTTCGCAACGCAGGTCGCCGCTTTCCAACCTAAGTCCCGCTTTCGCTTTTGACACAACATCGAGAAACGACTTCAAGTTCTGAACAACGCGCGGCGCTGTCTCGGTTAACTCGGAAGCGAAGTCTTCATCACTGCGGGCCGAAGCTTCAACCATTCGTGTAACATGTGAGAGGGAATCGGCGAGTTCATCCTCAGCAAAAAAATCGTCGGACGGAACGGCTGATAACTCCAGTCCAAACGATCCTCGCGGCAGTCCCGTAAGCATTAAGCGAGAATTGGATTCGCCTAAAACGCGTCCTCTTGCTCGACTGTGATGGTGCCATCGGTACGCGAAGTCAGCTGCTACCATTTTTTGAAACGGTTCAATAACTCGCCCCGCGAAGGCTGCATCAATTCCGATCGATCCCGTCACAGGCTCCCCCGAAAAGAACAAAACTGCACGTGATTCCTTTTTTCCTAGGGGAAGTGCCCGAACCTGCTCATTCAGTCCTTGTTCGCGAACCGATAATGCCTGCGACATTAAGGGGTGCCCGGCAGTGAGATTCTTCAAACGCTGAATTTCAAGCAATTGAACTTTCAAAAATTCTCGATCACTGCGTGTTGTCATGGGGTTGCCTTTGCCAATTCCGCTCGCGCTGCTAAATCGTCCGCGACCGTATTTAATTCTACTCGTAACATACCCTTCCAAATTGCCAGCCGATTGTGGGAAAACAAAGAAATCCAGTATCTGGATGTTTCTACGGTAGCTTCTGGGTTATATGACGCGTCAAAGGGGTAGTGATCCAACGAAAAGTTGGTCTTTGCGAGCATAGGATTGGAAAATTCGGGAAATTTTGCCATCAATTGTTGCTGGAACGGAATGTCGTAACCCCAGTAAACCGTAACAACGTCGAGATCATTCGGTGGGCGACTCTCGCGTTTTTCAATGTCTTCAAGGAAACTTCCATCCAGCCACTGAAATCCATTGGTTAACCCCTCGCTTACAAGCCGCTCGCGAAAATTGAGGAACAATTCTAAGATCCTTCTCCGTGCAAGGGACGTTCCAAGCTGCTGGCAAAGCTCCACGGTCGTACATGGGTACGGCGATAGCTCGCTAGGTTGAGTGGGGTTACCCAGATGAGGAGGCAGAACCAGGTTGTGATCAAAGGGCGGGATGGGCATTGTCAGTAGTCCAAAGTTTTCTAAAGTTGGCCGGAGAAGGCTTGGTGCAGCAGCGACTTCTTCAACGCTACCAGCGCGACGATCTTTTGCTGGTAGATGCGGGCGAGACATTGGGTTTCTTCTGACAATCTATCTAACAGTGACAACGTCTTTCGCTGTTGCGCAATGGGTGGTAACACGACGACAAGGTTTGCCAAATCGTTATTGCTAATGCTCGGCATAGTTGCTCGACCAGCGACGCTCTCAAGTAGACCGCGATAAGGGCGTGAGCGGAGGAGATGTGTTAGAAAGTGCGGATCGGTTTTGTCGGATGGCCGAATGACAAAACATCCCGTTCCACATAACCAACCAGCTTGTTCACGAGATACAACAGCACATCGACCTATCTCACCTCTCCTTCCAATGACAATGTCATTTTCCTTGAGCGCGTACCTGGCGAGCCTCTTAGCAGTCGCTATTCCAACTGCTTTGCGCTCGTCTGGAATGATTGCGTCTCCCTCAATGTTGATAGGATTAACCAAAGGAATCTCTCCATGTTCGTAATCGGATTTGTGGAGAAGCGACCCAAACGGACCTGTCGAAATGTCTTGCACAAAATCTCCCAATCGACCCGCAACGCACCTATTGTTGCGCTGGGTGAAGACGGACTGGAGGTGGCTTTCGAAGATAGCGCTGGCGTTTTGGAGGTTCTTTTCGGCGTTGGCTTTGGCGGTGGCGAGGCCCTCAATCGCTTCGTCGAGCAGGCCGACAATCCGCTGCTGCTCGGCCAGTGGGGGGACGGGAACGGGCAGATTATTCAAGATTCCGTGATTCAGGTTACTCATCGTCGTACCAACGGAAGCTTCTTCAAGAAGGCTTCTGATTTGACTGGAGCGAAAGAGCAATGCAAAGAATCGTTCGTCCACTTGTTTGGACAGGCGAATGAAACATGAGCCAGTGCCGCAAAGCCAACCTTCTTCGACATCAGATACGATTGCACAACGTCCTAACTCACCCCGGCGGCCAACCACAACATCGCCTGTTCGCAGGACGTAATTGGACAGTCGCTTCCGCGTTTCGTTGCTGATCATCATCTTTTCTGACGGTACAATCCGACCATCGACAATGTTGACGGGATTTACGAGCGGAATTCCATCAACGACATAATCCGATTTGTGGAGCATCGTTCCGAACGGGCCTGTGGAAATGCTCTCAGTTACGTCACCGAGTTTCTTAACTGGCCACACCTTATTCATAACAGCGCCTTGATGTTGCCCAATACTTCCGCGCTCTCCGCATCCAACGCGGCGATTTCTTCCATGATGGCCTGAGGGCTGCGGTGCGCGATTTCCTCTCCGCCGTTTGGGTTCTTCACGGAGAGGTCAAAGGTCTTCGGGTCGATGGTCGCCACGTCCACGCTCCAGCTTTTTGGCGAGTCCGCCTTGCTCTTCTGCAACTCAATGAACTCTGCGAGGTCGTCGTCGTTAAGTGGGTTGGTCTTGCCCATATTGCGACCAGGGTCGAGCTGGTAGTACCAAGTCTTGCGAGTCTTCGTGCCCTTCTCAAAAAAGAGCACCACGGTCTTAACGCCCGATCCCTGGAACGTGCCGCCAGGACAATCGAGTACGGTGTGCAAGTTACACTCTTCGAGAAGCTTCTTGCGGAGACTTACTGAAGCGTTATCGGTGTTCGATAGAAACGTGTTCTTGATGACGATTCCAGCTCGCCCGCCTGCGTGGAGGATTTTAATGAAGTGCTGAAGGAATAGGAAAGCAGTCTCGCCCGTGCGAATAGGAAAATTCTGTTGTACTTCTTTGCGCTCTTTGCCTCCGAACGGCGGATTGGCCATGACGATATCGCGCCGGTCCTTGTCCTGAATATCTGATAAATTCTCAGACAGCGTGTTGGTGTGAAGGATGTTCGGGGCTTCGATGCCATGCAAAATCATGTTCATGATGGCGATGACGTAGGCGAGAGACTTCTTCTCCTTTCCATAGAACGTGTTTTCTTGCAGAAATTTGTTTTGGGCCGTGGTTCGTTTGGAAAACATTCGCTTTAAGTATTCGAACGCTTCACAAAGAAAGCCTGCCGAGCCAAGCGCGCCGTCGTAGATTGTTTCGCCTAACTTAGGCGCTAACACTTGCACGATAGCGCGGATGAGTGGTCGAACAGTGTAATACTCGCCGCCGTTGCGCCCAGCGTTGCCCATGTTCTTTATCTTGGCTTCGTACAAATGCGAGAGTTCATGCTTCTCTTTCTGGGACTGGAAGCGGAGTTCGTCGATGTGGTCGATAATCTCGCGTAGGTTGTAACCGCTCTGGATACGGTTCTTAATCTCACCGAAGATTTCACCGACCTTGTATTCGAAGGTGTTCGGGCCAGTGGCCTTGGCCTTGAACCCGTGCAGGTAGGGAAAGAGCTTGCCATTGACGAACTGGACCAAGTCGTCGCCGGTCAAGGTCTTGTTGTGATCGATCTTGCCGTCTTTGCCCTTGGGGGCGGCCCAGGTATCCCAGCGGTAGGGTTTGTCGAGGATGTGGGTGTATTTCCTGCCGTCGAGGGCAGCTTCGGTGGCCTTGTCGTGTTCGAGGGCGTCGAGGTATTTCAGGAAGAGGAGCCACGAGGTCTGCTCGGTGTAATCGAGTTCGCTGGTGCAGCCAGCGTCTTTCCAGAGGACGTCATCAATGTTTTTGAAGGCTTGTTCAAACACGGGCGTCCGATTTCTGTATTGCGAGAACTCCTGTCTAGATTGTTTTCCCACCTACGTGGAGTGCCAAGATCTTAATCTATGAGCTGTTGAGAATGTAGCCCCAGCGGCATTGGCTAAGTTGTCCCGGGTATTTGGTCCGTTTCGAACGTGAAATCGGCTGGATTGCGTCAAAAGGGGTTAGACGAAATGAATTTCGATTAGTGGCATTTGGTAAATGTGGGACAATCTTGGCGTTGTGGGGTGGTTCCCGCAAAAACGCTTGAGACAAACCATCGCAAGCATCATGGCTAGGCCATTCAAGCGAGGTGGCCGAGAAGTACTACCTGCAAGTCACTGAAGAACATTGGGCGAAGGCAATTCTACCTAAGCCCGTTTCTGCCCTTACAGTCGCCCTTGTCACTACCCATTCAGGAACCATCACTAGGAATCACGAAATACCAAAACCCAGTGTTTTGATTGGTGGCGATGGTACCAGGGGGTAGTGTGATGCCCCTATTAACTGTCCTTCGGGAACTCGCGCAATAAGGCCTGAGCATCAACCAATTGAACATTAGCGTTTTCTCGATTGTCTAATTCGAGCTAGCCGCGTTCGGAGCAACGGTTTGTTGCGACGGCGCATTGATACCCGTGAACTTCGACAACCTTGGTGTAGGAGTAGTTTTGATCAACGCTCGATGAA
>JAYVPE010000178.1:0-7806 GCA_043757575.1 Pirellula sp. | reverse complement strand
TCGCTCAGTACAAGCTGACGATGGAAGGATGCCGCTCCTTCTTGAAGTAGTTCTGCGGCTTCGGCACTTGGGAAACGCCTCGATGGATCAGGTGAAATAAGCCCTCGGCAAAAATTCATAAGAAGTCCGTTGCAGGAAACCTCCTGAGGAAAGATTTCGTGAAGACGATTCGGAAGCGATCGCTTCTGCTCCAATAAAATTCTTAAGGAATCCGTGTCCTCGAAACAAGGTTGGCCGGACAACAGTTCAACGAGGACATAGCCCAGGGAGGCCAAGTCGCTTCGGGGCGATACCGGTGCGTTCTCAAGAACCTCCGGTGCAGCATATGCTGGCGTGCAAGTAAAGACCTGCGGTTGCTTTCCCATTTCAAATGCCGATCCAATATCGATCAATTTGGCATGTCCAGTTCGTTTGATCATGATGTTGGACGTCTTGATGTCGCCGTGAACAATATTCTCGCGGTGCATCGCAGCCAAACCAGCCAAACAATCTCGAACGATTGCGACCGCTACCCCAGCCTTGAATCGAGCATGAGCAGGCCCAGCTGTCACGATGACATTATTGATGTAGTCCCACCGACGTTGTGTAAGTCGCCCTCGAATTTTCGACATCCGGTCTAGACGCAGCAAATCCTTTAAATCATATCCGTCAATCCATTCCATAATCAAAATGCGGATACGATTACGGTCAATGAAGTCGTGAACACTAAGTACCCCTTCGTGTTGAATGCGAGCCACCGACGACGCAACTTGGCCAATTCTTGCCATCGCATCGTCATAGCCCGCTTGGCTTCCGAAGCGTTCCGGTGAAAATACCTTCATGGCAACCGGCAATGTAAAACCATCCGCGCCTTGCCTTGACGAAAGAAATACAATCCCTTGTCCGCCACTTCCGAGGACCCGATCCAGATTATGATATGTCATCCACTGGAGTTTCCGGTCGTCGAGCAGCAAACGGTAGCGAGACATCAATTTAGCGTCGCAAACCTTACCGGTATCACCTCCCAGTGTACGCGTCCGAAAGTCACCAGCGAAAGTAGTCGATTGCATGAATTCATCCGTGAGAGGAAAATGGACATCTCTATCCTGATGAAATTAGCGTCAATGCACAAGTATAGGCAAAAACAAATATCGATTACGCTTTCTATTTGTTTTTTGCAGATCCTCGGGACGATTTCGATCGGCCGAGAAATGGACCAATCCAAACAAACTGAACGTTTTGCGATAGGGCCTGCTCTAATCTTCGATCATCCGGACGTGAGTTTCGTCGAATCACTTCTGAATTCCGGGTTTTTTGATATCGCAATCGAGACTTGTCGCGCACGGTATCACATGGTTGAGGGTATCCAGTGGGATGCGGCAGCGCAGTGGTCGATGCTTGAAATGCACTCCGTCGCGGCTAAGGTGGCAGCAGGTCCAGCCATCATCGATGATCCGGCATCTTTGCCAAAGCTGCTTGCCCCAAACAAAATTGTCCTGGAACGGAATCCAGATTCTCCACGCCTATTTTGGTTGAAACAGCAACAGCAATGGTGTCGTTGGTTAGTCCTCCGCCGAATGCAGGCCGCGTACATCGCGGTTCCTGCACGAAAGCCAATTCGCGAAGGGTCGTTAGCTACCATTCGGGATTGCCTCGCGGAGCTGGAAACTCTTCAGTTACAAATCCAGAAAGCCCCAGCCCGAAATGGTAAGTCAAACAACAAATCGGACCCAACGCCAGACCAATGGTCCAGCCTGATCAACGATAATTTTTTACTCCAAACCGATTTCTTGCTCTTGCGAGCGCTCTATTATCCAGCCAAGAGTACCGAACGCATTGCGGCAGCCGCGGAAATGTTATCCGCGCTCGACAATGCGGAGCTTCGCATCAGTGCCGACTGGCCGGGTCGTCCAAACATAGATTTAGCGCGTTGTGTTGCACTTGTCCATCTGGATCGACCAGCGGAAGCGTTATCCAAAATCAAGTCACTGGTCCAGCGATTGACGGCCCGGGTTGATGGCAAGCCGAAACAAGTCAATCGATGGAGACTGCGCATTGCAAGTTTGGCGGCGGAAGCGTGCCGCAATCTTGGCAATACCATGGAGTCGAACCAATGGCTAGACAACGTCGGCGGATGGACGGTTGCTCCCGAAATTGCGATTGAGCACTTTGCAAATCTGGTTTCCTCACCTGTGGTTCCCCAAAATAGTGAGCCGAAGGCTCTAGCCGTGGGCCAGCCAATATCTGAGACTCAGTTGGCAAATGCATTGCAAATCAAAAAGGAAATTGGCCTAAGATTCGGCTCCTATTGGCAACAGCGAGCCGATGCAATTCTCTTGGCCAACCATCTGCTAAATAGTAATGATCCAGGAAAGGCCCCCGCTCCGACGTCGACAACGCTCAAGGTCGAACTGCTGATGTCCGAAGCAAAACAATTGCTTGCTGCAAAACGGTGGGATGAAGCGATTGAAAAGCTGAGCCAGGCGGAACTCTCTGCAGCAAGTTCAAGCAACGAAAAAATTGCACTCGATATCGCGATCCAAGCCGCGTCCGTCCTTTTCAAGAATGGACAAACGGAAGCAGCAGAAGACCGTTTCCATCGCGCAGCAATCGCCTACAACAAGCAGCCCAAAGCACCTGACGCAGCGGTCATGTCCGTTTGGAGCTTCGACAAAGCAGTTCGATTCGATGCAAATGCAACGTCCTTACGTCCTAACAACGAAGAAGCTGAGTTGAAACAACAAATGTATTGCGGACGTCTTATGGATATCGTCAATACTTGGCCGAATACCACTCAAGCCAATGAGGCGGTAACGAAACTGGACCGACTTTTTCTCGCAACCGATCAGCTTACCGAACTCATTGCACTTTGGGGCAGGCGCCTCGACCAATCCTCAGCGGTTTTGACTCCCAACCCAAAACAATGGTCCGACTTCGATCAGGCGCTAAGCCGATTTGCTTTGGTCTGCACGGTCACTCAGGACGCATGGTATGACCACTCGATTTTCGTTACCGAGGCCATGAAGAAACTTCGACCTAAACTTGATGAGTTGCGCACGAAATTGTTGGATCGGGCAAATCCTAACGATCGAACGGTTGTTCGATCTATACTAACTTCGATTCTCGATTCAAGTCGCTGGCCCAGTCAGAACGCCGACACCAGCAATAGCCAGTTAAATGCCAATCCGACTTCGCTTGCTGTTTCCTTTTTGGCACAGACTGCGATAGAGGCTCAGCCAACAATAAGGGAAGAACTATTCGCAAAACTGGATGCGATCCACGTGGATGAAACGACAGACTTAGCTCTCATTTGGACAGCGACCGAGTTAATGTTTCAACAGATTATCCAGTTTGGAATGAGCAAACCGATAGACCCAAAGGCTCTAAACAATTTCCGATCATGTGTCGAACGGCTCAACGCGAAGGTGAGTCGGGAAGACAAACTCGCGATGCAAAGCCTCGGAACGTTTCAGTCCTTGCAGTTGGATCGTTCGTTGCAGCTTTATCGAGCTGCAATTCAATGCTGGTCGAATGAAGAAGCAGCGGGAGTTGCTGCCATTCAAACAGCAATCGCTTTAGAGAATAAGACTCCTTGGTGGACCTATCGATCGGCGAGGCTGTTTCAAACGTTGGGTAGCCAGCGAGAAAAAGCGATTCAGCATTTTCGGAAACTTGCAAAGGGATTTCCAGTTGGCAGCGAACCTTGGTTGGAATCGAGAGCTAGAACAGTGCAAACCATGCGTCAAATGGGCGACGCCAAAGGATCGAAAGAATTAACGAACTTCGTTTTTGCGACCTTCCCAGCGGCAGCCAAGGAATGGCAAGCCCGTTTCGACCGGTGAAGGCCTGACTTCGAAGATATTCTTAAACTTGTTTCCGCATGCAACAGTTCTTGTATTTTTTTCCGGAGCCGCAGGAGCAAGGATCATTGCGACCTATGCGTTCGCCTCGATTGCGAATGGCTTCGACCCGTACAGGTTCTGCCCGAGCGGAATCAGCATGGGCAAGGTCCGCTTGTTTTTCAGCGAGCAGTTCGCTCGTCACATCGTAGGAATCATGCCGCGCAACTGCGGTATTTTCCACCCAGGAATCCGACACGAGATCGCTATCAATCGCCTCCATACGAAAAATAACATCGGTCATGCGTTCGCCGATCGAGAGCCACATCTCTTCGAATAGCTTCATACCTTCGCGTTTGTATTCAACTTTGGGATCCATCTGGCCCATGCTTCGAAAATTGACGCTACTGCGCACATGGTCCATGGCCAGCAAGTGATCCTTCCAAGCCGAGTCGAGTTGCGTCAGCAGTACCGTTCGCTCCATACGACGAATCTCCGGAAAGTAACGATCGTCGATCGCCTGCATGAACTTGTTCGCAAGCTCTGATTTGTTTAGTTTTTGGAGGTCTCGTGTTTCGCCCTTCCATGCAAGATTACTTTGCATCCACTGAGCCACTTCTTCTATAGCCTCTGAGGATTTCCCGAGTGTCTCGCTGAGGGACTTGATGCTCTTACCGAAAATGCTTTCTGCTTTTTCATTGGCCTCAGTCCTCAATTGAATCGCCTTTTCAACCGATTTGCGACTAATAGCAACAAGCGTTTCTGCGGATTTATCAGAGGATTCCTGCAATTGTTCCATGACGGCGGGATCTTCGAAACGAGTACTAGCCCATTGAGCAAGTGCTCCGCCATCGATGGTGTAACTTTTCGGACCAGTCTGCTCTTGAAAACGATTGAAAGCGACCATGATTGGGAATTGTGATTCGCGTTCGATGTAACTAACTTCAGCTTTTGTTAGCAGCTTTGCGGCAAGTTGTTCCGTTTCGAAGCCACGAACTTCGTCTAATTCTAGCTCAATACCAAACTTGTTTCGCATCCAACCAACAAGCATCTTTAGCCCAAACTCTTCTCGCAAGAACGCATCCCCTTCGGACAAATCGATCTGTTCGATGTACTTATGCGATTTGTCGATCAATTCCTCGTCCATTCGATCGCGATCGATCTTTTTAAGCATGCCGACCGAGTAGTTGGTTGCGAAGCGGGTGTTCACCCACTTTGCCATCGCTTCCCAATTCCATTCGGACTGCTCCTCTTCCGAAGGCAGGTTCTCATCGATTGCGTCGAGAATTTGAGTTTCTGCAGTTCGTTCAGCTTTGTCCTTTGCGTAGGCTACTGCAGTCGTGGGATCAACACCTCGAAAGTCTTTTGACTCAAGCTGAACGCCAAGCCGAGCGCCAGCCCACTTGGCATAGGACTCTGGGCCGTACAACGGGTCACAAAACTGCTTCACGTTGTGCTCGATTTGCTGACGAAGCTGAAACATCACGAGATCGCGGCAACTGATGCCGTCGAGGATTTGCTGACGATAGCCGTAGACCTTTTTGCGTTGATAGTCCATGACTTCGTCGTATTCGAGCAAGCTCTTACGGGCTTCGAAGTTGCGTTCCTCGACCTTTTTCTGAGCTCCCGAGATTCGTTTGGAAACGTATGGGCTTTCGATGGCATCCCCCTCGCCCATTCCCATCCTTTTCATCCATTCGCGGACCCATTCACCCGCAAAGATTCGCATCAAATCGTCCTCGAGGGACAGGTAAAATCGGCTGGAGCCCGGATCCCCTTGTCGTCCACATCGCCCTCGCAATTGCAAGTCGATACGGCGAGACTCGTGTCTTTCGGTCGCAATCACGTACAGTCCACCGAGCGCACGGACTCGTTCACCCTCTTCTTTCATTTTCTCGCGTTGATCGATCTCGTGAACCAGCGAATCCCATTCTTCCTTAGGGACTTCAAGGCGTGTTGGGTACTTGTCTTGCAACTGAGCCCAAGCCATGGTTTCAGGATTTCCACCGAGGATAATGTCCGTACCGCGGCCTGCCATGTTGGTGGCAATAGTGACGGCTTTGCGGCGGCCAGCTTGGGCGATGATCTCAGCTTCGCGTTTATGCTGCTTGGCGTTGAGGACTTCGTGGGTGACGCCACGTTGGTCAAGTAGTTTGGACAGTCGTTCGCTTTTTTCGATGGAGACCGTTCCCACTAACATGGGCCGAGCCGCTCGATCGATTGTCTCGATGTCAGCCAGCGGGAATTGCTCTACTTCTTTGGAGTCCGATTTTTTGATTTGGAGCGTTGCATCATCTTCAGATTGAATCGTGCCGATCAAAAATCCCTTCTTGTGATCTTTGAAATGGAGGGTGTCGTATTTGTGTACCCGTTCGATTTCGTCGGCAACGGCTGCGTACTTCTCTTTTTCAGTTAAGTAAATAGAGTCGGAGAATTCAATTCGTTTGAGACTACGGTTAGGAGGAATAGCCGTAACGCCAAGATTGTAGATTTTGCTAAACTCGTTCGCTTCGGTCATCGCCGTCCCGGTCATCCCCGAGATCTTTTTGTAGAGTTTGAAGAAGTTCTGAAGTGTGATCGTAGCGAGAGTTTGCGTCTCTTCTTTGATGCGAACGCCTTCTTTGGCTTCGACCGATTGATGCAAACCGTCGCTCCATTGTCGACCGTCCATCAACCGACCCGTGAACTCGTCCACGATAATGATGGCGCCCTCTTTCACAACGTAGTTGACATCGCGTTTGTATAAGTAGTGGGCCTTGAGAGCGTTATCCAACAGGTGCGGCCATTCCATGTTGCCCACCGTGTAAAAGCTTTCCACCCCAGCGAGTTTTTCCGCGTCGCGAATACCTGCATCAGTTAAATTAACCGTATGGTCTTTCTCGTTAACGACAAAGTGTTCTTCCTTTTTGAGCGAGCGGGCAACACGGTCGGCTTCGGTATATTTACCCAAGTCACGAGCCGCAGAGCCAGAGATGATCAACGGCGTGCGGGCTTCGTCTATGAGGATATTGTCGACTTCATCGATCACCGCATAATGCAAAGGGCCTTGAACCTGTTGCATGTGAGGAGGGAACCGATTGTCGCCCCGGCTGGCCATTCGCATGTTGTCACGCAGGTAGTCGAACCCCAATTCGTTATTGGTCGCATAGGTGATATCGCAGGCGTAAGATTTCTGTCGCTCGTCGTTTTCCATGCCGCTCTGGATGTTGCCTACCGTCAGTCCTAAGCCCATGTAGAGAGGTGCCATCCACTCCATATCTCGGCGGGCTAAATAGTCGTTGACCGTCACGACGTGAACCCCGCGGCCTTCGAGAGCGTTCAAGTAGACGGGCAAGGTGGCAACGAGCGTTTTCCCCTCGCCTGTGATCATCTCAGCAATGTTGCCGCCGTTGAGGACCATACCGCCGATGAGTTGCACGTCGTAGTGGCGCATTTTCATGAAGCGTCGACCGGCTTCACGGCATATTGCGAAGGATTCGACGAGGATATCCTCGATGGTCTCGCCATCGATCAATCTCTTTTTGAATTGATCGGTTTTTTCACGAAGTTCGCCGTCGCTCATCGCGATCATACGAGGTTCCAGCAATCCAACTTGCTGTGCGTATTGGGTGTAACGCTTGATTTGTCGTGAGTTTGCGGATCCAAAAAAGGTCGTCAGGCCACGATCGATTCCTCCCAACACGCCATTGACGGTGCTGGTGGTTCCTTCCCAAATTTTCTCGAGCAGATCCATTATTAAAGTTCGTTCGAAAGTGGATTCTATGAATCTTTTCCAATCCCCCGGCACGGAATTGGAGTACAAAAAGCGGATACCCAGGGCGGTGGGGACGGGCATGCGCCCTGCTAATCAATGTATTCTACGCATTTTCTATATTTGGTCGCCGGGGAGGGTATAGATTCCGTCCCCATGGTGTCAATCGAATTCATGCAAAAACCCGTCTGGCAACGCTTTGAGGATTAATGCCATTAATCTTGGTTTCGGTTTTTC
>JAYVPE010000177.1:0-7808 GCA_043757575.1 Pirellula sp. | reverse complement strand
GCACAGGGAAACGCGCACCGTATATTTGTGTGGAACGAGTTCGCGAAGCAATTGAAGCAATGGCGAGTCGTAGAGGTGAAGCGGAAATCAGCATTTTCATATGTAGCATCGGGTGGATTTTCGGGGCCACAACTCTACCCAGACCGCCGACTGAACTGGATGCGCTGCATCGATTCGATGTTGGACCGGATTCCAAGTCTTTTTGCCACGCGGATGCTAGTTGTTCTGGAGAAAAGGTGATCGCGAGTGCGATGCTCGATCAAAAAAGCGCGAAAACATCGACAAAACGCGCCAAAAAGACTTTGGTAATTTCTTTCGTAGACTATTGATTTCGTCAATCGCAGTCGATCTATTAACCAGAATCACTTGTGTTGAATAAGTCCATAGGAACGTTTCCTCTCCTTTAGATCGAGGTTTTTCAATGTCAACAAGCAGATTCACCCATCACCCATCACCCATCACCCTCAACCCTCAACCCTCAACCCTCAACCCTCAACCCTCAACCATTCCCCCTTCGCGCTTTTAACCGGGGAGCCGAATGATGATGCCACAAGCAGAAGAACGCGTAGAGCACGCGCTCCGCGATGCGTCGCAGGGCTCGAGGGATGCATTTGATGAAGTATGGAATTGGTGTGAGCCGGAGCTGCATCGCGTTTGTCGATACCGATTGCGTGTATCGGACATCCATTTAGGGTATGACAACGATCTCCTGCAAGACATTTCTCTCAAGTTTTGGACCGAGATCAACGACCATCGGGACAAGTATGTCGCGATCACTTGTGAGCACGCTAGGTGCTTATTGCTTCGCATGGCGAGCCATCTCGCGATCGATCATTCCCGTCATGAACAACGCGAGAAGAGTACAATTCAAACTTGGGTAAAACGGAGAGGCATGCTCGGACGGGGTGCCGAGTCTGGAATTGCAGAATCGGAAATCGAGTCCATCGAACGTTGGAACAAGTTTTTTGATTCCCTATCGACAGAGGACCAGGAACTATGCCTTCTAAAAGGACGTGGAGCGTCCATTGACGAGATCGCGGCGTGTCTACGAGTCAGTCCGAACACGATCTACCGACGACTGACAAGACTCCGGAACGAGTACCAAGTCCCTGGACTTTGCCGCACCGTTTGCCTCTCTCATAGCACCGTAGGTAGCTCATGTTCATCGAATTTGCTGACCGAAAGGGAGAGTCGATGAAAATGGACGACCAAAAAGACGGGCGAAACATCGCTGGTAGTTGGCAGCGCATTGGGCATGGCGATCAGCAAGCGCATACGGTTATTTACGATTTCTATTGCGAGCGGCTTCGAGCATTCGTTTGGCACAAGATCACGGACAAGGATCGAAAGCAACGGTACGACCAAGACCTCGCCCATGATGTATTCACTAAGATATGGGCTGATCAATCCAATCCAACGCATCAAGGCGAACGCACCCGAGATGAAATTTGGAAGTTTCTACTGTTGTGTGCGAATGGGATTGTGATAGATCGCAGGCGACATGAGAATTGCAAGGGTCTACCGACGCAAAGCATTTCGATTCAGGGTTGCGACGAAAGCGTTTTCGCACTTACAAGCCGCGATGATCGCGACATCGAATGTGAGGACGAACTCAATGCCTTCCTGAACAGCCTACCGAACGACAACTTGCGAGACGTATGCGACAAGCTGGCTCACGACGTCCCGAAAAACAAGATTGCAGATCTGATCGGCAAGACTTCGCGCACCGTGTGTCGCAAGCTTGATTTGATTCGAGGATATTGGAATAAATTTGCGAGCCGGAAATAAATCGACAAAAAATGGAGAATCCATGTCCGCTCCTGGTCGTTTTTTTCGGTACTAATTATAGACGGCGTGTTCGGCTGTGAAAGTCGATTTGCACGTGCGTTTATGTACAGAGTTGGTCGGCAATTCTGTTGACTGCTTTGGTATCACTAAACTACTTTTTGGAGGTTGATGATGAAGACATTGCGTTGCATCGACATTTTGGCTGTTGTAATTTTGTGTGTAGTTGTTTCGGCTCCAACAACCGGTACATTTGGATTTGCGGGTGGAGGCGGAAACTGTACGTTTGACGACGATTCAAAAAAGTGCGCTACAGGAGGGGCGCCGGGTTCTAATTGTCAGCAGGATCGATCTACCTGTAAGGCAGGAACTACTTGGGAAACATGCTCGGAGAGCGAGGGGAACGTGTCGGAAGCATGTAAAAACGACAACGCCTGTAGCGCGGGCAAAAACGCGGTTCGCACTAACAGTTGTTCTTAGTGCAAATTTAGCCATCGATCGTAGCATAAGCCACCAATCGCCGTCTAGCGCTCATTTGCCAACGCGCGGAGAAGAGCTGGCGTCGTTTGGCATTACAACTGATCGATGCCAGATTTGACAACGGTCGCCGTGTAGGTGGTTATTGAATAAAGGTGATGCACTATGGAAGAGAATTCACGATTTCTGGACACGCACTCATCGAAACGCAATTCCATCTCGGTTGCAATCATATTCTTATATATCATCCTTTTGCAACACCCGCATCTTGATGTGGCAGCATCGGGTCCAATCGAATCGATGTCCAAAACGTTTCATTTTTGTCGACATGCCAAAATCGAAATCGAATGGAAGGAAGTGATTACCAGCGGAGTAGTTGACAAACCACTCGTTTCTCGTTATCGAGCAATCGTTCGGAGCGACGACGATCGGGTGCTAGTAACTCGGTTCATAATTCTTGATGGACAGAACCAATTTGTCCGGAATGATTCTGCGTTCAACAATCTGGAGGTTTTTCAGACTTCCTTAATGGTTGAGGCGAAAGATCCTCGTTTACCCAAAGGAAGAGTTGGGCTAACCTTATTAAGTGAGAAAGCTGGGAAACCATCACAAAAACCTTGTTTCGAACTCCCCCTGACTTTGACGGGCAGCACATTGGTCTTTGGGCAGTTTTTGGGGAAACCGCTGGATCAATTGTTTCCAAATCCAACGATACATTCGGTTGTGAGAGACGAAACGAGTCTAGAGTGCAAATCCGATTCTGGAAAAGCATTCGCTCGATTGAGTGCCATAAACGGTTTCCTGCCGGTTGAGCTTACGGTAGATCAGGACGCGGAAAGCTTCAGAGCAGGACAAAAAATATCCGAGATCAACATGAATGGCGGAAAGGCGTGGCCGCGAGGTGGAATTAGTTCCTGCCGTTTTGTAGCACGAATTCATGAATTTGGTATTGAAGGAACAATTCCCTTTATCAAGAGTTGGACCAGCGAAGAACTTTTTGTGTGCGAGCGCGGAGTTGAGGTCAAAATCGAGATTGCAGGAAAAGTAACGTCCGCAAACTTCGGAGGAAGATTCAATGAATCCGAATTGTTGCCTGATATCGTAAATACAATGAGCCTTCCCGTTACAGTTGAGGGTGCATCACAACTTTCCTATTATTGGGATGGAAAATGGCCTCGACCAAGGATCGGTGAATTGGAACGAACAAAAATTCGGTACTCCAGCTATCCAACTCTTCCATTCGTAGGTTTATTCCTGATGCTCGTCACTTTCGGCATATTCGTAATGCGGAGGTGGAAAAAATGGCAACTTTGAAAAATCGTTTTGAATCACATTTGGTTAGTGGTAGTATCTCGATACTTTTTTGTCTTGGATTCTCGGTCGTGTGCGCGGAAGACGGATTGGGGGCCGAACCGCCGATCGAATTACAACCGTCGTCCGGACCATATTGCGGCATCTATAGTTCATGTAGAGCTATCCAAATTTTAGGAAAAGATGCCAAAACCAGCGACTATGCGACAAAGGACTATGTTTCGCATCCACTCGGAAGTACACAGGACGATATTATTAGGTTATGCAAAATCAATGGATTTCGTGCAATAGGTTTTAGAGGGCTTAGCAAGTTAGACGTTTACGCGTTGGGAATACCAATTATTGCCAATGTAAGAAGAGATGCGGTTTCGAACGAGTTTGACCATTGGGTTTGTCTTCTCGTTTCCCATGGCGATTTGCTTTTGTTTGACAACTTGGAGAATGGTCGAAAGATCTCATTCGCGGAATTGGCAGCAATTTGGAATGGCTACGGAATTGTTGTCTCCAAGAATTCTGTCGCTATCCCGTTTGTATTTGCTCGAATTTCAGTTTTGGCGATCATCATTTGGTTTTGTTGGTACGTGTCCAAAAAACTTTCCCTGAAATCAAGCCGACTGCGGAGCTTTTCAAACTGGCCAATCGCAATATTGTCACTTGCGGTTGCAATTGTGTTTGTTTTCGGTGATGTGGGTCACCACGCGTACGCGACGCGCACGTCTGTTGAACCTTTTTCCTCGCAATTATTTGAGGAAGCAACCCTCGCTGATCTTCAGTTCCCCCCGAAAGATACACTTCTCATTGATGCTCGACTACGAAAGGATTTCGAAAATGGATCGGTAAATGGGTCTTTGAATTTGCCAGTGTCATCGACAACTCTTTCAATCGTTGATTCGCTCCATGATTATTCACTTGATAAACCACTTCTAGTATTCTGCCAAAGTCATCTTTGTCCGTACGCCGAGATCATCGCGAGGAGATTGCGTGTTGTTGGGTTCACGAAAGTGCGCGTTTGCAAAATGGGTTGGCGAGAGCTGATGGAAGGCAAAGCGGAGGGCGCTCATCATTGATAGCCAGTCGAAGATCTCGAAGCTCGCCCCGTATTTGGAAAGGTTTCTTCGATTGAGCCTCGCATTGCTACTGCTCTACTCCGGGATCAATCACATGTTCCAACCATATTTCTTTGCTTTTAATGTATCCTCATACCGAATCATCCCGACCAGCACACTGTCCGTTATCGTCCCTCTGTTATTATCGTTTCAATTGTGTGTCGGTGGAGCGCTTGCGATCGGAAACAGCCCACGCCTTGCTCTGTTTTTGGCATTTTGTCTTTTCACAACGTTTGCGTTCGCTCAGATTTGGGCGTTGATTCAAAACTACAATATCTCATGTGGTTGTTTTGGCGTTTCCAATTTGCGCGTTAGCGCGAAAACAGCGGCAATTCCTATTTGTTCTTCACTACTCGCACTCTTTGGATTGCGAATTGCTTATTTCCCACAGGGACTTCAAGGTCAAAGAAATCGGAGCAGCCAGCATTGATCAAGGTGAAGAACTGGATCGTTCCAGCGCGGACATCGACATAAGTCTGTTTGGGCAGAGTTTCGAGGCATGAAAAACATTGCTTCACTATTTTATGAAATGGTTGCGAAGAGCGAATCGATAACATGAACAGGCCTAACCGATGGCAATTCGAGACATGAAAATTCGCAAGCACTCGGGATTCACGTTGGTTGAACTGCTGGTTGGGATTGCGATTATTGGATTGCTAGTCGGGATGCTATTGCCTGCTGTACAAATGGCACGCGAAGCTGCTCGGCGTATACAGTGCGCTAATAACTTGAAGCAATTGGGCTTGGCCGTTCACAACTACCATGATGCTTTTCGTATGCTGCCAATCAGTATCGGGCCGTGGCAACAAGGGCCACGTTTTGCTCGCGAACGCAATGGCAAAGGCTGGATCGTTAGCGTCCTGCCTCATCTCGAACAATCCGCGCTGTACTCGTCCTTCGAGCCGCATTTCAAAGGGGATTTCTTTTCAAGTGGCGGGTTCAATTCGCGAGCAGCCCATGCGGTGATGCAGACCAAAATGGCTGCATTGTCTTGCCCATCGGACGGGTCCAATCGTGAACTAATCTCGACTCAGTTTCAATTGTCGGGAATCGCGGTTGCACCAACGAACTACAAGGGTGTTCTCGGGGACAATCAGATTTCTCCGTCTAGTACGCACGCCGGAACACTACCGCGATGCCTCGAGAATGGCGGATGCAATGGTCTGATCTTTCGCGTAACCTATCAAGAGCCGAAACGTTTTGCCTCCGTCACCGACGGATTGAGCAACACCCTGTTAATCGGAGAGGACGTCGTCAAGTACAATGCTTCTTCCGCAGCTTATTACGCAAATGGAGATTATTGCGTCTGTCATGGACCTCTCAACTATAAACCGAACCCGCCATCCCCGTTAGATTGGGCGAATGTCATGACATTTCGAAGCAATCATCCAGGCGGAGCACATTTCTGTGCCGCCGACGGGTCTGTACGATTCCTAAATGAATCGACAGAGCATAAGCTATACCGTGGTCTCTGCACTCGGAGCGGGGGAGAAATAGCCTCGATCCCAGAGTAATGCTCCTTCGAAATCTAAAAACGACCCTCGCAGACTACGAGATTCAGGAACTCGCTCCCCGCAAAACCAAATACGCAATCGTCGTTCCCGTTCTAAACGAAGGGCAAATCGTTATTGCACAATTACAGCGGATGCGACAACAGGGACTAACGGTGGATGTGTTGCTCGTCGACGGAGGAAGTACCGATGGATCAACGAATCTCGAAGTCCTGTCGGAACTTTCTGTTCGATGCGTCCTTGTGAATCACCAACAAGGGCTTGGAACGGCGCTTCGGACTGGCGTCGAGTACGCAACTGCCCAAGGCTACGACGGCATAATCACCATAGACGGGAACGGCAAAGACGGCGTTGACGCAATCCCTCGCTTTGTCGACCGTTTAGACGCCGGGTTTGATTTGATTCAAGGCTCACGGTTTCTAAAAGGTGGCAAGTGTGAAAACACGCCTATGGATCGCTATCTTGGCATTCGGCTATTCCTAGCGCCCCTTCTGAGCATCGCAGCTCGCTTTTTCTATACGGATCCCACCAATGGATTCAAGGGACTGAGTCGATCATTGATGACCGATGAACGTATGGAATTGTTGCGCCCGGAACTAAGCAGTTTCAACTTTCAGTTCTACCTAAATTACCGAGCCCCGTTGCTTGGATTCCGAGTCATCGAAATCCCGGTTTCACGCATTTACCCAAAGGTCGGACCTACACCTACAAAAATTGTAGGATTGCGCCGTAAGTTTCGGTTGGTTGCTGAGTTTATCTGGACGATTCTCGGCCTTTACAACCCGGATCGCCGTCATGACCGCTGACAGAGAATCCGTATCCGTTTCCCCGTCGCCTTCGCATTACTGGTATGTCGCTCTCTTTGTGTATAGCGGCAATTAGAAATCCCCATTTTTTGTGCCGGGCGACAGTTAGAAATCCCCGGCGCTAAGTGATGCTAGCAAAAGGGTTTGTGGCCGACGCATTGCCTCAACTAAAGCGCTACCGAACGATAGTGGTTGCCTCAACCGAAATGTTACCGAAATTCATTGCCTGCAAAAAAGAAAAAACAGTTTCTTGGTCTTTTACGACGCTTTGGAAGGCGACTAAATAGCTGTTTCGGTCGGCAGTTTATGCGTTAAAGTAGTAGCAGCAAAATGGCACCTAAAGAAGAAAGTTACTTTGCTCCATTCAACGTGGTTTTGGCACGCTCTTCCATCGAGCGAATTTCGGTAGCGCCTATCGGTGAGGCAACACGAAGTGGAGATCTAACTGACGCCGAACACTCAAGAAGCGGTTCTTCGAAATCGAAGCGGCTACCGGACGGGAAGTTCGCCACTGCCGAGTGCCGGTTAGAGATTCTTTCGCTAGCAAGTCTAGTAGAACACACGTTGGTCAATGCCGACGATAGTGCTTCGTTGCTGTCTCTCGGTTCGTTCTGCGTCCAATTCTGGCATGCGAGTTCGTATTTTTCGGAATGCACGAAGGTCGGTGGAGCTATGCGTAGGTATTTTCACTGCCGGCGGTAGCTGTAAATCTATTCGACCTGTGCGATTGAAATCAGGCGGCAGTGTCAAAAGTCAGGGAAAATTGACACTCGGTGAGCCATTCATTTGTGCGATTGTTCAACACAACACAT
>JAYVPE010000176.1:0-7838 GCA_043757575.1 Pirellula sp. | reverse complement strand
TCAGGCGCGTTGGCCAATGTGTGCTAACATGCCCTAGCACGTCTGTATTTGCCGGTCTCTACAGCGAAAAGAGGGTCGCCATGGGATCGCATTTACGTTACTTCGGTGACGGCTTCCAAATCTCGAAGAAGATTGGAAAGGAACGCTATTGGCGAATTCCAGTGATGGATGGCGAGTTTGTATGCCAGGATACCGTTTGTCGCCAAGGGGCCGTCGGCGGTGGAAACTTCCTCGTGTTGGCCGACACAATTCATGGCGCGTTGCATGCTTGCGAATATGCGGTAAGTGCAATCAAACGTCTTCGCGATTGCATTACACCATTCCCAGGCGGTGTCGCACGTAGCGGTTCGAAGGTGGGTTCCAAGTATAAAATGCTTAATGCGTCAACCAACGATGCGTTCTGTCCGACACTACGTGAACAAACCAAATCCCATGTGCTCGATCAAACCAGCGCAGCTTTGGAGCTCGTTATAGATGGCCTAACTCCTGAAGTCGTTGAGCATGCAATGCGGGTTGGAATTCAAGCGGCATGTGAAGTAGGCCCGTCCTGCGGTGTACGAAAAATCACCGGTGGCAATTACGGCGGAAAACTTGGCAAGCACCATTTTCATCTTCATGGATTATTGTCAAGTTCATAGTCACATTTGGCGCGATACCCAAGCTTGTAATCATAGTATTTCGAAGGGGTTTTTAGACCTTTGCCGTCCATCGTCTTCGGCCGCCTACAAAAGTACTCAATACAAATCCGAATAACTTGCTTCCGTTTAAAGGAGTATTGTAGGACTTGCTTTGCAACGCGGTCGCATCGACCAGCCATTGCCTTTCAGGGTCAATGATAAAAAAGTCCGCCGCCTTGCCTATTTCAAGCGTTCCACCACTTTTCCCAAGAAGCTTAGCTGGATTCAGACTCATTTTTTCAAGAGCTTCGCACCACGTCAATATACCTGGTCGGATCAAGAACGTGACGACTTGAGCTATGGCTGTTTCCAAGGCGATCATTCCAAATGGGGCGGCATCAATCTCTAACATTTTCTTTTCCAGGGAGCTTGGTCGATGACCGCTGCTGATGATGTCAATAGTTCCATCTCGCAATCCTTCGATGCAGGCATCGATATGATCCTGAGAGCGAAGTGGCGGATTCACTTTGCAATTGGCATCGAAAGAACGCATCATTGTGTCGCACATATGAACATTGGCTATAAAGATGCCAGATGTGAACTGGATTCCTCGCGCTTTGGCTCGTCGGCACAATTCAACGCTGCCGGATGTGCTGATACTCGTCAAATGCAATCGGCCCCCGGTCGCCTCGATCAGACGTAAATCGCGCGACGTGGCTAAGTCTTCGGCTTCAGCAGGTATCGGTGAAAGCCCCAATTTGAGCTGCTCTAGCCCCTCGTGCATGACGCCGCCACGCGACAAGGAGGCAATTTCAGGATGATCAAATACCACTCGATCAAACATCCCACAATACTCTAGCGCACGCCTAAGCAGGGCCGTATTTTCGATCGGACGGGGGCCGTCGCTTAGAGCTACCGCACCCGCTTCGACAAGCGAACCAATCTCCGCCAACGACTCTCCGCACTGCCCTTTGCTCACACACCCTAAAGCGTATACTTTGCAGTTATCGGCTCTATCGCCCTTTTGCCGAATGAACTCGACACTCGCTGCAGTATCAATGGGCGGATCGGAGTTTGACGAAAGAGCAATTGCGGTATATCCACCCGCCAACGCCGCAGTCGTTCCTGTGACGATCGTTTCATCTTCTTCTCGACCGGGTTCGCCAAACTCAGTCGCTAAATCGATTAGTCCCGGAGCGACGATACATCCCCCAGCGTCAATTCGTTGTATTTGATCGGGCACGTCACCGTCCGGCGTGTCCATTCCGGCAAAACGACCATTCATCACCAACAATCGACCGATTCGATCCCTGCCGCTACTCGGGTCGACGAGACGTGCATTTTCGATAAGCCAAGAAGAATCTGCGTGCATAGGGTCCGGTTTCGGGATTCGAATTGCGAGTGTTACGCTTTTCCACCGAGGAGTAACCACAGGGTTGCCATCCGAATGGCAATGCCGTTGGTCACTTGTTCGAGGATAACGGAGTGAGGACCGTCAGCGACTTCTGGTGTCAGCTCGACCCCTCGATTGATGGGGCCAGGAGCCATAATTAGTATTTCGGGCTTGCTGCGACCGATGCGTTCCTGATTCATCGCGTACAACAGTGTGTACTCATGTACGGATGGAAACGGTCGAATCGCTTGTCGTTCGAACTGGATTCTCAATAAATTCAGAACGTCACACCGAGGAAGGATTTTGTCCAGACTATAAGAAACCTCAACGCCAAGCTTCTCCCAGTGCTTGGAAACCAGGGTCGCGGGCCCGCAAACAATGACCTTTGCTCCAAGCTTTAGCAGTCCCCAAATGTTGGATCGCGCCGTTCTTGAATGCGCAATGTCCCCGACCAACGCAACCGTCAAACCTGAGAGGGAGCCGCGATGTTGGCGGATCGTCAAAATGTCGAGCAAGCCCTGCGTTGGATGTTCATGTGGACCATCTCCCGCATTGATTACGCTACAATCCAAATGGTTAGAGAGCATGTGTGGTGTACCGGGTGAACTATGTCGAACCACCACTGCGTCCACCAGCATTGCCTCAATCGTCTTTGCCGTATCGATGAATGTCTCACCCTTGGCGACACTCGAACCACTGGAGGAAAATTCAACGGTGTCCGCCCCTAGCCGTTTCGCCGCCAGGGAAAAACTGTTCTTTGTTCGCGTGCTGTTTTCAAAAAATAGGTTCGCAACTGTGCGACCCTTTAGCAAATCTAACTTGCGCCTGCCATTCGCCGTCTCGCCGTGCAGGATCTCAGCGTAGTCTAAAATCAAATTGATTTCGCTCGCTGACAAATGCTCCAATCCCAGCAAATGTTTGTGATTCCAAGTGTTCGGGATGCGTAGAGTATTGAGAAGTGCTTGTGGGGTTGTGACGGCTAAGCCAGACTCGTGAGACATGTACTTCCTCTCAGTGCTTCCAATTTGCGGATACACTGATTCTAAAGTTCATCGTCCATCTAGGGAAGGAGACAAATTTCTACGGCTTACTGAACACATCTACTTCCGCTTCGGCAGAAATTTCTTCCTTTGCCTCAGCGAGTATCAGTTCACAGACAACCCGAATATCCCTGATCGATTTGTTGACCGACATGGAGAGCGCGTTCAGATCGATTACCTTTTCGTCGTTGAGATCTTTCTGGAACTGTTCAATTTTCATGATTAACTCAGTGACTTTTTCCTTTTCCTTTTCATTATCAGAAATCAAAGCCAGCAGAGACTTCTGAGCCAGGGGAACTCTTTCTTTGGAATCGGCAACAAGTGGTTTGGGGGCAAGAAACTCACTGTTCAAAGCATAATGGATTCGTTCGAATCGCTGATGAGCAATTCTTCTTGCGTTCTTTACTTCTTTTGGCTGCTTATCAAATGCATTCGGTTTCTTGTTTGAGGTTGACGCTCCCGTCATACCATAACCACCTTCGCCTCCTTCACCGCCCATTCCACCCATTCCACCCATCATTCCAGAACCGCCATACCCGGATGTCCCCATCGAACCTCCTGACCCTCCCGAATCTGCAATCCGCTTTTTCCAGTCCTTAAGTGATTGCTTGACGAACTTTGCAATTGCTTTTTCAACGACAGCAACATCGTCGGGCGACAAGTTGACAGGCGTGATCATGCCAAAACTTAGCAATGCCTTTTCAACCAACCATTCCGATTCTTGTGCCCCCATGATCTTGACTAACGCAGGGCTCAAGGTTGCGGTGGCAAGTTTACCAGACTCTTTGTCGGGATCCAGTTTGGCGATAATTGTCAAACATTCAATTACTTGTTCTATAAGATAATGATGAGCATCTAGATCGCGGGTCAATGGAGCTGGTGCCGTGAGATGAGTCTGCAATTTCTTGACGAAACCTATTCGAAAATTCTCCGTAACCGCACTCCCCTTTAAATGCCTTGCAAGAATACTCAATCCACAGCTAATCAACCCGTCGTTTTCCTTTTGGTCGATAACATCCACCAAAGTTTTCTGTATCCCAGCTTCCGGCTTCACAGCACCCGAAGCGGGCACCTCCGAGTTTAGTCTACCCAACAGAATCAATGCATTTATCTGAGTCTGTGGCGAATAGGATTTTCCATCTGTACCCTTCAGTACCAATTCTCGCATTAGTGGAATGAAGGTAGGATTGAACTTGGCGCTTAAGGCTTTGTTCTTTTCGATCGTTTCTATGTCATCCAATATTTCCTTTCGAGCCTTATTGATTGACTCTGGGGAAGAAGCTTGCGTCAATAGTGGGATCAAATAGTCTCGATAATACAGATCAAGCGGCGCCAGATCCACTTTTTCAGTTTTCCCGCTCTTAGATTTGTTTCTTTCGATCGCTTTTTCCGAGATCTCCTTGTCTTTTAACTTTACGTCTTTCACCTTGAAAGCCGCATCCTGAGCCGCTTGGGCCATCGTTTTCGATTCAAACATGCCGGAACCGACCATTAAGGCTACGGCACCCATTGAGGCTATGGCACTTAGAAGAGACGATTTAACGAGCAAACTAGAGTGTGTTCGTCGGCGCATGAAGCCACCTCGTTGGTATTAAAAAGAGGAGCAGGTTGGGAGAAAAGCACGCATGGGAAACCCAGCATTCTACTAAGGGTACGGTACAGCCCTACCCAATGTCAACTTTTCCAATCTCGAATCCGACCAGTTCTCACCACATTTAGTAATAATTAACTAGGAAAGTCAGGAAAGTCGGACTTGTTGACCGAACCGGTGACATAGACCGGGCAATTCCTCGATCAAAAGCAGGTTGCAGTTTAGTCGGGGAGTCTTTTGATTTGGATGTTTCGAAAATAGGTCGTGCTCTCAGCGTCGTGAGCTTGTATGGCGATCGACCCGTGGGAAAGTATTCGTTCCTCACGCCCTTTTTTGCGGATAGGCTTGTCTTCTTCCGTGTAGTCAACAACCGGCTTGCCATTGATGTTCACGACAATTCGTTTTTCGTTGACTACAAGATGGAATTCAAACCATTCATTATCGGCAACAGGGGAATTGTCGAGATCCCTGACGTCGACGAGGCTTCCAGTTTTTCGCGGATCCTTAACAAACGACGTATTGATCTGGGCTTCGTATCCTTTTTTGAGGCCGCCCGGACCGCGGTTCTCCGTATGGAAAAAGACGCCTGAGTTGGCACCTGGTAATGTTTTGACCTCCGCTTTGAATTCAAAGTTCTTCAAGTCGGCAAAGCCTTTCTTCTCGCAGAAAAGGTGAGCCATGCCTCCCTTAAGTTTGAGTTCGCCGTTCTCGATCGTGAACGACTCCGGCTTTTCATTCGCTTTCCAACCAGTCGTCGTTTTGCCATCGAAGAGCGATATCCATTCATCAGCCTCCGTTGACGCTGGAAAAAGAAGTATACAAGAAATCAAAACTAGGGTTCGTGGACAATAAATCATGTTCGCAATCGCGTCGCTTTTTGAGAGTTGTAAAAGATGACTAAGTGTGCGCATCGAACCATTATAACAGATTGGTGACGACCTGCGGGTGGTGGCGAGGCTTTAGGTTACGTCTACTAGTTTCGCTGAGTGGCCAAAATAACTTAGTAATTCCTGTGCCGCAAAGGCTCCCGACCGGAGTGCACCTTCCATGGTGGCAGGCCACTCTGTTCGGGTCCAATCGCCCGCTAACCAAATTCGATGCTCGGCACACACACTACTACTGAGGCGACTTGATTCGTGTCCAACAGCGACTGAAAAAACTGCGTTTGGATCGGTCACGACCCGACCTCGCAACATGGTTGCAATAGATGCCTCAGGGAAAATCTCGGAAAGGTCTTGTTTCACCATTTTGAGAATCGCATCGGCATTGCCGGTAGGCAAATTGCGCGATGCACTAATCACGATCTGGTAATAGTGTTCCCGCGTTTGATTGGAAGTGCCCTTCGAAATTCCATCGCCATGCGACTCCGGTGCAGGAAAAACCCATTGGCACAATCGATTGATCAGAATTGCGTGTGGCTCCAGCAGCCAAGGACGGTCCCACCAGGTGTGAACACCGGTTATCGGCGAGGATTGCAAATCGGAGGCTAGCAATACGTCTGACTTCGCTTCGGCAGGCAGGATGTCCGATATTTTATTCCATGGAATAGCGCTAATAACGGCGTCAAAACAATCGCCAGAGTTTTCGGACTCGCCCTGTAGCTTCAATTGAATTGAGTCCAAATGGCCTTTGGCTATTCCTTTCACGATCTGCCCTAAACGTAACTTCACACCAGTCTTAAGTAGCTTCATTGAAACACAATCATCCAACAATTTCGAAAGCGGACGGCTTGAAATTAGTAAATGAAAGGCCTTGCGATCGGAGGCAAATCCATCGATTAATACTTTATGGGTCGACTCTAACGTCACACGATCGACTTGCTCTCCCAGGGCGCTGACTAAAATCGTGCCCCAAAAGTTTTGAATACAACGTTCATTTTGGCCATTGGCTCGCAACCAATTGATAGCCAATTGCGATGTCACGGTTTTGTCACGTTGGAGTCGCTTCAATCTCAGTAACGCAATCCCAACGCGAATCCGATCCGAGAATTCCAATTGTGGCCAGCGAAACAAGAGTCCAGCCAGGTGTAGTGGCACCGGTAACGGCCAGGCCGCTACGCGAATTCGCTTTCCCTTAGAAGAAACGAAATGGAGGGCATTTTGCTCCGTCCAAAAAGGGGACTGGTCCGTATCCTCAATCCACTGTTTTAAGGTCGCACAGCAGTTCATTCCAACGTGTTGACAGTAGTCGATCGATTGACCTGATTCCGCGTCAACGTAGGAACCGACTCGACCGCCGATGCGGTGTTTCGACTCAATCAATGTCACGCGACATCCGTGTCGAGCAAGGTGCAGGGCAGCATTAATACCGGCCAGTCCTGCTCCAATGACTGCAACGCGAGGACCGTCTGTTGGCCAAGCCTTTCTGGTACCACTGGATTTGCTCCTGTAGATTCGATTCTTGGTAGACAGCAGTCGTTGGAACGCAGGGGTAAATAGATGTTGGGCGACGATCTTGCATTTTTCCAGCTTAGTCAACTGAACTCGTGATCGCCAAATCGACTCAGGAGACATTTCGATCATCGATAATAATTGACGGTACGAATTCCACATCAGTGAAAACATGCGTTGGCCGTCGAGAGATATGGAATTCGCAACTTGCCAACTGCTTTCGTACATTGCTTTCGTTCGCTCGATTTGCAACCGAATCAATCCTCGCCAATCTCCGAGTTCATTGAGTGCTATCATCTCTGGGTTGGCCTGCAATCCAATCCAACTTCTTGAATCGATTCCGAACCGCGCCAACTCATCCACGGGCAAGTAGATTCGATTGCGTCGACTATCCTCTGCTATATCCCGCAGAATATTCGTCATCTGAAAAGCAACACCGCAATCCAACGCAGCTTGGATTACCAGCGGTGAGGTTGGCTCACCAATCGACTTTGCCCAAATGGACAGGCATGCGATACCGACGCTCGATGCGACTCGATGGCAGTAAACGGTCGTTGCATCCCAGTTTTTCATTCGAACCGAGGGATTATTTTCGGGCGTGTCAGTATCAACACCGCGTACAATGTCGTGAAGTGTTACGATCGGTATCGAGAATTTGGAAACTGAATCTGCCAACGCCATACGAATTGGCTCAAGACAAGTTGGTGTCGTAAATCTTGCCTCTGAAGCAGACGCTAGAGAATCAAGCCAATCGTGCCAAGCTTCCGCTGACCAGCCGCTTGCAGTCGCATCGCGGAGAGATCCATC
>JAYVPE010000175.1:0-7841 GCA_043757575.1 Pirellula sp. | reverse complement strand
ACTGGTACTGGTACTGGTACGATCTGATTGACCGCTTTGTCCGAAGCAAGAATGCACTGATGCACATACTGCATCAACAAAGCAGGTACTTGTTGTGTCCCTGCGATACACCCGCTTCCAGCATCGGAAATGGACACCGTCGATTTGCCAACTCTCAATTCAGACAGACAGAGCAATCCAGCATCCAGCGTTTCGTCTAACAAGCCTAATGCATGGGATTTCTTCCAGGTTTTTAGAATTCCAAATTCCGCAAGTCGTTGCAATCGAAGTCCCTGGACTGCTTTACTCTCCACACCGGAAAGATGTTGCGACAACAATGTCTTGCTTAAGTAGCCGTGCGTACGCTCAACAGCTTTCAAAATCGTAATGATCAGGTCGTGAGCTGGCTTGGTCTCGCTAGGCAATAGGGAATGGGGAATCGCATCGGTCGCACCACTAGGTTCCATTTTGACTTCGAGTTTAGGGTTCGTTTTTGAAAACTTCGGTTTCGCTTTCTTTCCCTTGGCTTGGCTATCGGAGTTGCCAATGAGCACCTTAGGCATATTTGGCCATCCCGTCTTTCCTTGACATCGATCGCAGATGCCACAGTTCGAAGCCGACGCGTCGCCGAAATACTCCAATATGGTCTTTTGTCGACAATATCGACTTTGCGCGTAAGAGACCATGCGATCCAGTTTTTCGTAATCGGATTTTTTTCGTGCGGCAAGTGTTTCGTGATCGATCTTGAGTTCGCTAAACGGAACGTCACGTCGTCGGAAGTGAATTGCACGACCTCGAAATGGCGGCACGTACTCAAAACTTTCTAATTTACAAAGTTCGCGGAGAGTACGATTGAGCGTGTCGCGATCCATTTGCAATTGCTGCATCAGCCACCTAGGGTGGATATAAACTGCTTCTTCGCGTCGATCGGCGATCGCTTTCTCCACGGCTCGCAAAACACTGCGTTGGACATTGGCGGCCTTCGGAAGCAAATCGATCAATGTAGGGAGCTTGCTATCGATCCGAAACATGGCCAATCCACCGGACATCTCAAGCCGTTCCAAAACCGTCGTGCGACCGAGGATTTGGAGACAGGCATTAATAGCTTCGGCTGTTGCGGGCGCGTTGATAAGTTCGCGAATTTCGTCCGCAGTCAATTCGATCGGGTCTTCGGTGCGTTTCACTAGAAGATCGTAAACAGATTCCAAAAGCTCGCGTGGAGGATTGGCATTTTCTATAAAAAACTCTTGAATGTAGCGATCTTGAGGGCTGTATAGCAAAACGCATTGAGATGGCAAACTATCGCGTCCAGCGCGTCCGGCTTCTTGATAGTAAGCTTCGAGAGTGCCAGGCGTATTGTAATGAATGACATATCGCAAATCGGACTTGTCGATCCCCATGCCAAATGCATTCGTGGCGACGATGACCTTGAGTTGCCCAGCCATAAACTGTTCCTGGATCAGTTTGCGCTGCTCGGGCATGAGGCCTGCATGATAAGCACCCACGCTGATCTTCAGTTCTTTGCCGATCTGCTCGACAAGCGCCTCGCACCGTTTTCGCGTTGCGGCATAAATGATTCCCGTTCCAGGCTGGTCCTTTATGAATTCCAACAGTTGCTTGTCTTTTTCTCGATCACCCATGCATAGCATCGAGCCGAGGTAAAGGTTATCACGAGCAAAGCCGGTGATGAAGTGTTTGGCAACACGTAGCTTGAGTGAGTCGACGATATCTTGACGGACTTTGGGCGTCGCAGTCGCTGTCAACGCGACCGTTTGGACTCCACCCAGCGCCTCGCGAAACCGCCCGAGTCGTTGATAGTCTGGTCGAAAGTCATGGCCCCACTCGCTGATACAATGAGCCTCATCGACCGCAAGTAGCTGGACAGGCGTGGTTCGAATTGCGTCTAAAAATCGCGGGTTGCGAAGACGCTCGGGAGCGACATAGACCATCGAATAGTGCCCTCCGGCAACATGTTCCAGACGTTGATTTTGCTCTGCGGTGGTCAACGTGCTGTTGATTAACGTGGCAGAGATACCACGATTGGAGAGGGAATCCACCTGGTCCTTCATCAATGCGATGAGCGGTGAAACCACGATTGTCAATCCCGGCCGTACCAAGCTGGGCAATTGGTAGCAAAGGCTTTTGCCGCCACCGGTAGGCATGACGCACAAACAATCATGGCCGGCGATGATGTGGCTGATGACTTCCAGTTGGCCTTTACGAAAGTCCTCAAGGCCAAAGCGATTCAAGGCCGCATGCAAATCGATCTGCTCAAGAGCGGCCATAAAATCTGCAGTCCTCTCGTACTAAATTTTAGATTCTATGAGCGGAAAGTTGATTGGAAATCTCGAACGCAATTTCCAACGCTTGCTCGTAATTCAGCCGTGGGTCTAGTTGTGTTTGGTAAGCGGATTCCAAGTCCGACTCGGTCAGTCCCCGTGAACCACCAATGCACTCTGTCACGTTTTCTCCTGTCAGTTCCAAATGGGCACCGCCCAACATAGAGCCGCAAGCACGATGAATTGCAAAGGACAAGCGAAGTTCATCAACGATATCATCAAAACGACGCGTTTTGCGCCCATGTGCTGTGGACACAGTATTGCCGTGCATCGGATCGCAAACCCACAACACCTGTCGATTCTCTCGTCGAATGGCATCGATCATCTGTGGCAGCGTTGCCTCTACATGGGCGCGTCCCATGCGATGAATGAGCGTCAAACGTCCCGGTTTATTGTCCGGATTCAATCGTTTCGTCATTTCGATCAACTCATCGTTTTGCATAGATGGTCCTATTTTGATCGCCACTGGATTGCGTATGCCGCGAAAATATTCGACGTGAGCGCCATTGATAGATCGTGTGCGCTCGCCGATCCAAGGCAAATGTGTGCCAAGATTGTAGTAGCCGATTCCGCGTACGCTTGGACGTGTCAAGGCGGTTTCGTAGTCGAGGTGCAACGCTTCATGCGAGGTAAAAAAATCGACTCGCTTGAGATCGGAACTGCGGTCTGGAAGAATCGTTTCTACAAAGCGAATTGCATTGCCGAGCGATTTCACCAATTCCCGATAGCGATGCGCCACGTCCCCTTTGGCTTCATCTACGAAGAGCAAATTCCAGTTCTCAGGATGATGCAGATCTGCGAAACCACCTTCGCTTAGGGCGCGAATGAAATTAAGAGTCAATGCCGATCGTTCGTATCCTCGCAAAAGCAATTCAGGATTGGCTCGGCGCGCTTCCGCAGTGAATTCAAATTGATTTACTAAATCGCCACGGTAACAAGGGAGCGATACGCCGTTTTGTGTTTCGGTATCACTCGATCGAGGCTTGGCATATTGACCCGCCATTCGGCCCACTCGCAAGATGCGCTTCCGAGATCCGAACACGATAGCCAAGCTCATTTGCAACAGCAGCTTTAGCTTGCTCGCAATTGGCTCGGTCTTACATTGGTCGAAAGTCTCAGCGCAATCGCCACCCTGTAGCAACCAAGCTTCGCCACGTTGAGCCGCTGCGATTCCGTCGTGCAGGTGATCCACCTCCCAGCTCGTGACCAGTGGCGGCATGACGCTAATTTGGTTCAGTACATTCGAAAGTGCACTCAAATCAGAATAGGCTGGTTGCTGTGAGACCGGAAATGACTTCCAAGAGGACGGAGACCAAGATGGAGACATAAACAAGTTTAGAAATGTAAAAGGGGACAGGAACGATATTTGGCAAATTGCACACAGCCGCTCGCCATCGCAATAGAATACGCGCGTTCTTTCGAATTTCAGAGTGCAATTTGAGCGATAAGTTCAGAATCATTAACGAATCAGCGAAAACCTAGGAATCTGATGCGTAGTAGCTTGGCAAAACGAAGGAATTCCCATTTTACAATTGTTCCGATGCCGTTCTAATCGCTATTCCCGTCCACTGAATCGTACTAGGGAACTGTCGACTATCCAAGGAGAATCATGCGACTCTTTCTCGCACCGCATCGATGCCCAGGCTGCGAGATTCGCAAGCCACTTTGCTTCTGTTCATTGATTCCGGAGATTGCTCTAGAGACGCGTGTCATCATCCTCATGCATACGTCCGAAGAAGTGCTGACAACCAACACTGCGAGGCTGGCTGGAAAAGCATTGACGAACAGCGAAGTCCGCATCCATGGTCGTAGGGATGAACGAATGTCATTTGACGGTCTGATCCAGCCAGGACGAACATCGTTGCTGCTCTATCCCAGTCCCATCGCGGTCGAACTCACGCCTGAATATTCGTCGCAATTCGGACATCCGATCAACTTGATCGTTCCCGATGCGAACTGGAGGCAAACAACGAAATTTGTGCGTCACGAACCTTCGTTAAGTGGTATCCAGCACGTCAAGCTTCCGCAAGGAACTCCTTCCGTTTATCGATTACGGACGCAACGCAACGTTCAACATCTTTGCACTTTGGAAGCCATTGCGCGTGCTATCGGGGTACTTGAATCAACCGCCGCGCAGACAAGCCTTGAAACACTTTTGCGGGTGCTTGTGGAGCGGACACTATGGTCGCGAGGCCAGCTTGCAGCGAGCGAATGCCAAACGGCAGGCATCCCGACCGAGGCACTACACGGTTAGGAAACCTGTGCCGGCCTTGTGATCATTTGAAATCCCTTTTTGTTAACCGCAGAGGTCGCGGAGGGACGCAGAGTCAGATCGTCATTGAACAAATCTCTGCGGAACTCTGCGTTCTCAGCGGTTAATCCGCGCTAGCGCATTGAGGCTCAAAATTGACAAAGTGAGTGCCATTGGGACGCGACTTCTAGCTTGTCAGTCTGGCTTCCATTGAGACGGGCTCGATGGAGAGCTTAAGTCTACGCCAATCGGACCAAAGGCCATCAGGGTCGAATTTAGTACATTCGAACTAGGGACTAGACGTCGGGACGGCCGCGTTGACGATGCTGGCCATTTCTCGCTGATGCTTGACCAGTCTGTCGTGAAGTGCATGAATGGAACCGTAAAGCTGACTTAACTCCGCTTTTTTGGCGTTGATCAGAGTTTCGAATTCATTGGAAACACTGGCAATCACTTCAACTTCTTTTTCGTACTTAGCCTTGTCCAACCTAAGCTTTGTACCCACTTCTTCACCGTTTAGCTCTTGATCTAGGGCCACCTTCGTGGAGCGTTCCGCTTCCTTGTTTTCACGCGTGATGAGCATCGTGGCTTGCTTTGCTTTAACATCCATTCGTCGAGTCTCACGAAACGCAAATGCGTAGTCATTCAGAGGGCGAATAAAGACGGTTGCACCTAGTTCAACAACACCTTGAGTTTGAAGCCGGTTGGCAGTCGCTGCATCAAAAACATGAGAAGTGCCAATCTTAAAGACAACGCCCGCATCCGAATCCCGTTTCAAGCGTGCATCGATCATGTTTCCTTCGGTGTCATGGTAGCCGCCTTCCAGTGGACTTCGGGCCCCTTTGGCATCGACCCCCAACGTATAATCTTTGAGGAATTTGACGCGATAACCTAGCGCCTCGGGTGGTGTTTCCTCTGGTGCCTGTGCCCCATCATTAACATATGCATGCATAATTTTCTGCGTAATTTTCGCCTTCATCTCCTCAGGAATATTGTTGAATGCAGACTCAAAATCTTTGGCGATCATTTTTTCGTCCATCCGGCCAAACTCCGCCCCTTCTTCGCTGGAAGAGCCTGCGGCCGAAAATGCGTTATGGGAGTCCAGCGGCATGAGCTCAAAAATGGCCCAAGAGGGACTTCCAGTAACTGCGGTTTCTTGGGCCTTCGTTAGCGGGGTGGTGGGGCGCATCGTAAGCACCAGTTCCTTGACCTCCGTAATCACAAATTCGCCAAGGTAGATTTTCGGAATTAAACCAGTTCCATTTGGTTCTAACTCTTCGCCAAACAAATACACAACACTATCGACCGGTAACCCAGAATCTATCGTGGCAGTCGCTGGTGCAGCACCCGCAACTGGAGCAGCTATCGGCTGGTTACTAACAAGTGAAGGCAATTGAAAAACTGCCGTTGCTGGAGTGTTTGCATTGGCTGGAGTTGTTCTCTGCAAGACCGCACCGCGCCAGACCCGACCACGTTCTAGAGTTATTCGGTTGAGCTCATTCGACAGCGGGGAAAATTTCTCTAGATTCAACTTTGGATCAAGCCGATCACCGTTCATTTCCATTTCCACTGACTTCAACAAACCATCCACCTTTTCCGCGAGGTTGTCATGGAGCTTGGTGTAAGCAATGCGATAGTGAGACACGCCACTAACAAGGAAAAGGAAGGTCCACGCTTCGATAAATAAGATCGTCAACAGAACGGTGTGGACGACACCCCACGATTTGTATGCCTTGACCAATAGAACGATGAAAACGATTAGCGACACTAGCACCGTAGCCCAGATCAGCATGCCGGAAATTTCCATGAGGGTCTGCCTAGGGTGAAAGTTGTCGTGAAGTTCGAGGGTTTACCAATATTTGCACTGCATCTACGCAATGGTTCTAAACCACAGCATAGTTGGATTCGTAGACAATTCCATCAAATCCTCCCGCAATTCGATGTTAAGTTGGGTAGATTGAAGTGTCAAGTAATGGAATGGTTTTTGGATATACTAACCAGCCGGTCTGTGCCGATTATCTGATTTTTTCCGCTTACTCCCGACTCATCCTTTTAACATGCCTGAACCCATCATCAGCATCAGCGGCCTGCGAGGCATCGTAGGTTCAGAACTGAATCTAATTGTTGCCAGCAATTTTACAGCCGCTTTCTGTTCACAGGCTCCCGACGGACCCATCGCAGTCGCAAGAGATGGCCGTATCAGTGGCGCAATGTTCGCAGATGCAATCTCCGCCACGATTGTCGGACATGGCCGGAAATGCTTGGATCTCGGCGTCGCCAGCACTCCGACCGTGGGAGCATTCGTCCGAGAATCGAAATCGTCAGGTGCTATCCAAATCTCAGCTAGCCATAATCCACCCGCTTACAACGGCATGAAGCTTTTTAGCCCTGAAGGGCGTGTACTGCCAAATGAACCAGGGACTCGCGTTCTTCAGGCATATCGGCAAAATCAAACCGACTGGCGATCCTCCGATTCCTTGGGGAAACGAGAATTGGTCGAAGATCCTCATGTCGGACACCTTGGGTTGATTTTGGCAACAATCGATGTGGAGGCAATTCGAAAAGTCCGGTTTCGAGTTCTGCTGGACAGCAACCATGGCGCAGGATCTGTTCTTGGACGGAGGTTGCTAGAAACCCTCGGATGCGAGTTCTTGATACTTGGCGGAACTCCGGATGGCCAGTTTGCACATCCTCCGGAGCCACTGGCTGAGAATCTAACGTCGGTCTCGCCTCTGGTAGCCGAACAACGCTTCCAAATCGGCTTTTGCCAGGATCCCGATGCCGATCGCTTGGCGATCATAGACGAAACGGGGCACTTTATTGGCGAGGAGTACACGTCGGTACTTTGTATGAAACGAGCGTTGATGCTCAATTCAGGTCCGCTCGTAACCAACTGCGCGTCGAGCAACATGACCAAGTGGCTTGCTGCAAAACATGGAGTTCCGTTTGAACAGAGCAAGGTGGGCGAAGCCAACGTAGTGGACGTAATGCAATTGCATAAAGCAATTTACGGCGGCGAGGGAAGTGGCGGCCCAATCGATCCGCGAGTTGGTTTCATACGCGATAGCTTTGTAGGTATGGCACAAGTGCTCGATCTGATGGCCGCGACGAAATCCACGGTGAGCGAACTGGTCAGCGAGTTGCCTCGAATGGCCATGATCAAAGATAAAATGGTCCTTTCGAGAGAACAGCTTACAGGGTCGATTGCCAGACTCTCGGATGAACTCCAAGCAGAATCGGTGAGCACGGCAGATGGTATTAGGCTGGACTGG
>JAYVPE010000174.1:0-7849 GCA_043757575.1 Pirellula sp. | reverse complement strand
AGACCGACTCCCCTTTCTGGCGCAGTGCCAGCAGGAGTTGGCCGATTTCCTCGTCCGGAACCAATCCTGCAAGCATCCAGGTGATCGCCTGCTGCATTTGATCTGGGGAGAGATCTTGGTTAGATTGGACAAGAGTTAGAAATTCTTCGAGCATGTTGGCAGTGTAAGCCGGACTCGCGGCTAGCGAAGGGACGATAAGTGACATAAAACTTAAAATAGCTTCTTCTTACGAGTTGACTCATTTCAAAGATATTTGTCCAGCATGGCACGTAAAGTCATAATTGATTGCGATCCAGGGATCGACGATGCGGTTGCCTTGATCATGGCTTTGTTCGATCCTCGGCTGGAGGTCGTTGCGGTAACCGCGTGTTCGGGAACGGTCGAATCCGAGCGAAGCATTCAAAACATTTTGGGACTTTTGGAGAATCTCGATCCACCGCGGTTCCCACGTGTGGGTTCTGGGACCGACCCTGAGGATGCGCCTGTATCTGACAATCGCCTGATGCACGGTGAGGATGGACTGGGCAATATTGGCTTGACGCCTGTCAATCGCCAACACATCATGACGAGCGAAAAGCTCATCGCGGATCGCCTGCGTGCCGAACCAGGCGATATCACTATTTTATGTTTGGGTCCGTTGACCGGAATCGCGAGAGCTTTCCATCGAGACCCAAGTATTATCGAAGCGGTCGACAAAATCATCATGCTTGGTGGATCGACGCAATGCATTGGGGACGTCACGGCGGCGGCAGAATTCAATATGCACTTTGATCCGTCAAGTGCGTCGTCCGTGTTTCGTTCGCCCACAACAAAAGCTCTCATCCCTCTCGAAGCCACCAATCAAGTCATTTTTGATATCAACATGTTGGGAATGCTGCCTGCCAAAAACACACGAGCAGGTGAATTGCTGCATTCCATGTTGCCTCATCTGTTTCGAACTTATCGACAATATCGAGCCCAAGAAGTGATCGCTTTGCAAGCCGCGATCGGTATCGTTTACTTGGTCGAGCCTATTTTATTCCAATCCGAACAGTATTCGGTGGACATCGAAGTGCTCGGCGAATTAACACGGGGCGCGACGATTGTTGATCGACGCCCATTCGCAACGAGTCGTCGCGATTTGGAGATCGTAACCACCGTCGATGCTGACGCCGTACGAGAATGTGTTTACAACGGCCTTAAGTTCGCTGGCCAATGTACCGGAGGCATCTAACTCAGTGACGCGTTCTAAAATCGGTCCGTTGGCATTGGAATCTCCGCTTGGCGACCGCGGGTCGAACGTCTTTCGTGCTTTGCACTTGCAACAGCGTGCACATGTTGTCGTACGAGTGTTTTCCGTTCCATTGGGAATGACACCCGAATCGAAACAAGAATTCTCGGATCAGTTGGAAAGTCTTAAGGCCCTGCGCCATCCCGGAATCGTTCGATGCTACGGCGGCGGGTTCGACGCAAAGGATGCGTATCTGGTCTACGAACTGATTCAAGGCGAATCGCTCGCAGTAACCTTAAAGCGACGTGAGCGGCTGCCATGGGAATCGGTTCTCGACTATGGACTTAAGCTATGTGAAGCGCTGCAAAAGGCTCATGAATCAGGTTGGATCCACGGTCGAATTCGCCCCGATAAGATCCTCATATCAGAGGACGCCAACACCGTTAAGATCAGCGACTTTCGACGTGGTCCAGGTACTCCAACTCCACTCACGCCTGTACAGTTAGCTTATTCAGCACCGGAGACCCTGGTCGACCAGCCCAAATTTAATACAGCAACGGATTTGTACAGTATCGGCGCAGTACTCTACCATGCCATCACCGGCCAACCTCCGTTCAAGGGCGATACGCTAGCGCTGGTCAAACACGCAATCGTCTGCACCCATGTTGCACCGGTGGCATCCATTGTGTTTGATTGTCCAGTGTGGCTCAGCTCTATCGTCGAGCAACTGCTAAACAAGGATCCACTGCGGCGACCCTTCACTGCGGCTGCAACTGCAATGGCGCTCCGCGAGGCCCAGCGGCGAGCAACCGACGGAATGGGTGTTGCAGAGCACGTTGTCTCCGGATTCAGTCCACTGCAACTGAATACAAACAGGGCGGAAGCGGAAAAGGCGCTCGGAAGAAAGAAAAAGAAAAAGCGGCGTTTGGACGACGAAGACGCTTACGACAAACCTGCTCTCTTGGAGCAGCCGCTGGTTCTCGTGGGCTTGTTGGTGGCCGCTATTTCCCTCATCACTTTTTTAGCTTGGCCTGCCAGCGAGAGAACACTTCGAGCTCGAGCCCAAACGCTCCTGGAGAGCGAGGATTTAAGCTCGCACAATGAAGCTCGCGACAAATACTTAGAACCGTTATTAGTGAGATTCCCCGACAGTGATAGCGCTCTTTGGGCCAAAGAGCAGCTAGAATTGATACAGATGGAAAATGCGGAAGCGAAGATTCAAAGCAATCGCCGTTTCGGTCGTGAACCATCCACCGAAGGCGAACGCAAATACACGGAGGCTAATCGCTTTGAACAGTTCGGTGACCGGGTCACTGCACTGGAGAAATACAAGGGAATTGTTAACCTGCTCAAGGACGAGGAAAAGGAACGTCCCTACGTCAACTTGGCTCGACGACAGATTGCGAAAATCCAGTCCAATCCACCAAGCAGCACAGAGGAATTGCGACGGTTCTTGCTGGAGAAACTGAACACAGCCGAAAAAATGTATGCGGGCGGGGATACCATTGGGTCAAAGCAAATTTGGGACGGAATCGTAAGTCTTTACAACGGCAATAAAGAAATGTTACCCATCGTTGAAAGAGCACAAGCAAGACTTGGCAAAACTAAAAACTAGGACACACTCACACTTCCATGTTTCGAATTTTTAATTCTGTCGCAATAATATCCTCGATCACCGGCTTAACACTAATCGCTGGCTTGACATTCATTGGATGTAATAAGCCGACAGCCAAGAATGAGACCAACCAGGACACTCCGAGCGATGCGGGCAACTCACTAAATGCGGGCAACTCCCTAAAAGCGAGCAACTCCCTAAAAGCGAGCAACTCCGTAAAAGCGAGCAACTCCGTAAAGATTGAGGACGGAATCGGTAGCGATACGTCAAGTGCAAATGCAAAGGCGATTCTCGACGCTTGTATTCTAAGATACCGATCGCTCAAAAGTTATGAAGACGTCGGTGTATTGACAGTACGTTTTCCGGTTTCCGATCCTCCTGATCGCAAGCTCATGGCCCAGCCGATGCGAATCGCGTTTGAGGCTCCCAATAAGCTCGCGATTCAGGCAATGGACTTGCAGGCGATGTGGTCCAGCAGCACTTGGGAAGCAGTCGTTGGCAGAGATGATTTCAAACCTTTTGGTACTCAACGGCTTGTGCGACCGCTGCCGGACGGCATCGATTTGACATGGTTAATTGTGGACAATCTGGGGGCTTCATTGAATGCTCCTTTCACCGGTTCGCCGATTCAATTGCAACTGCTCTTCGATGAAAAACCGCTGGCATATCTATTCGAGCCTAACTCCAAGATTACGCTCCTCAAACCAGAGGTATTCGACTCCGTAAAATGCGAGCGAGTCCAAATGATTTCGAAGGAGATGAAATGGGTCTTTTGGATTGACCAAGAGAACCATTTGCTGCGAAAGTACGAAATGCCAGTTCAATGGATCGGATTTTTGATACCTGGCCTGCCAGCGGATTTTGATCCAACCAAAGCTGAATTGGCAATAGAACTTGTCGGTGCCAAAGCCAATTCAAGCGTGGACTGGTCCGTTTGGCAGATCCCTAAAAAACCCGAAGAAATACTTGTTCGGCGACTTATAGATGCACCGCCGCGCAATACGCCACCGCTTATCAACAAGGTACTCAAACCGTTTGATTTGCGAGGAGCCGACGGCAAAGTTATTCTCGATTCCTCTCAAAGGAGCAAATTGATTACCGTCTTGTGCTGGGTTACTAACGACGAACTCGGCGAAAAATTCGTAAAGCATTTGTTAGAGGTACAACGAGAGCTCGACAAACGCCTTTTAAGCCAGGCCGAAATTGTTCTTGTCTCGCTGGCTAAGGCATCGGAAATGCAGGAATCCCTCAAGCGTTGGAATTGCAGCCTGCCGTTAGCTATCGACACGGAAAACTTGACACAAAACGCATTTTCAATTCAGCGTCAGCCAGCCGTTGTCATCTTAGATAAACTAGTTCGAGTTCAGCATTTTGACGAATATGGCTATCTGGATTTGATTCCCAACATCGTGGAAGAGCTACAAAGGGGTGTGGATATTGCGTCCCGTCGTGTGCTGAATGCATTTCACGATGAGGCGAGATTCAACTCAAGATTACACCGCGCCATGGTGGAAAAATCGCAAACCGAGAAACTAGCACCCATCGAGTCGTTTCCGTTTACTTATCACAAGCCGAAAGAGGCCTGGCACGTATCGTTTAGCGACACGATCATCGCGGCTAGCGGCGAGCATTTTCATCCACAATTTGGGATGCTGAGTGACGCGGTCGAACTGTTTGCGGCCGATGCACGGCGTCAGCGTGTCATGACAGTTCTCGATGAACTCGGGCATGTTTACAGCGTTGATAATTCTGGGGTGAAAAATTGGATTGCGAACATCCCGATCGATCAGGCCGACAAAGCCAAGCGAATTCATGTTTTACCAGATCCGTGGACTCATCGATGGATTGCAATTGTGCCCGAGGGATTGCCCAGGTATTGGCTGATCGAACCCTCTGCAAGTTCGGAGAACAATCCAGTGGATGCCACACAGTACGACCTGGATCAAAGCGAATCGCCGGTCGCTTTCACTTGGACTGTCAAGGACAGTGTGCCGAGCCTAACGATTGCCACGAGTTTATCCAAGCTGCGAGTACTTGACCCGGAAGCACAGAAACGATTTAGCGCAGATACGGGAGCTATTGCATCAATTGTGCCCTCGATAAATGATCGCGCTGAGGTTCTTAGTTGGAACGCAATTAAGACGGATGGCGAAATCCTGGAAATTGAGGATTTGCGATCGCGTTCGTATGCATCGCGTGAAGACTCCAACATTGCGCAGTCAAAAAAGCTTACGTTTTTGCCGGAGCCTTGCGAATGGGCATGGGGACGCAATCGAAACCAGGGTTTATTGCTGGGAATGGCACAATTGCCAAGTGGCGAAACTGGGACCATTTTGCAATCTCGATTTTTTGAGCCCAAGCTTCGCCATCCGCTATCCGTGCGCCCAGAGCAATGCAAAATTCATTCCTCTGCGACGCTACCGGACGGTTCGCTCTACTGGCTTTCAACGGCCCCAAATCGCGTTTTGCATTTACAAACGGCAGATGGGTTGGTCGCCGATCAAATGTCGTTAGGTAAACGCATTATCAGTGCTGGACTGTTCCCGGATCGAAACAACATGCGGGTCGTTTTCGCTGTAGATACGGAAGTGAACTGCTGGTCGATCGAGAGACCGCTAGTGAACACCTCGGCTGGGACTGCCAAAGTACCGGCATTGGGGGACCGCGAGGCAATCAGCCCATCGGAGCAACCTGGTGCTTAGGCGATCCAATCAAGCTGTTGCACAGCACACACGACCTTTGTCGCGATGCGTCTGTTTGCTGTTGGTGTGCACGATCGCACAAGCTCAGCCGCCGAACCAAAACTTTGCAAATGAATTGGCGGCAAATGAATCGGCGGCACTCGCGACAAGATCGCTCGAGGCGAATCTAGACCAAGTTCTTGAATGGACAGCCAACAATTCCGACTCGAGCGTCGCTGACACGCTCTCCTCGCTTCGGCTGTTATTAAATTTCAAGCCAAAGGAACGCCATCGATTCGTGTTACCGCGACAGTTAGACACTGCCAAAATCAACGCGGAACGGCTTAAGAAATTGTTGGATTCGAAGAATATGTGGACAGAGTTCCAGAAATCTTTCGAATTGCTCGAACATGCATGGGAACAGGCTGCGGATTCGGCCGAATCGAATCGCGATTGGGAGTCAGGCTACCGGTTGCGCTGGCAGTGGGCCGGTCTGCGTTCGATTTTACCCGCAGATGGTAAACATTTACCTGCAGACGGTAAACAGCCGAGGAAGTTTGCATGGGCGCATTCGGAAGCCATGGAGTCGATACCCGAGATCAGAAAGGCGTTCGCAAATCATCCCACGACACGCTGGCCAGCCGGATCCTATTCGGTGGCAACAACCCCGCATTTTGAAATTGCATCTCAAACCGAAACCAAGTCGACTTTGGAGGTAGCAGCGCTTTGTGAACAATCTTTTGCAGTATGGAAGCAGTTATTCTTTCGGGTTTGGTCTAATGAACAGGTAATCGCACCTCATTACTCTGAGGCATTGAATCACAAATTTTCTGTGGTTTTGTTCCGTAACCGCGAGGCCTATGCCAAGGCGTTGCGATCGGTTCCAGGGATAAGTATATCGACCGGCTACTACGATCCTAACCAAAAGGTTGCATTTTTTTACTGGGATGGAAACAAGACGGCGAACACGGTCGTTCATGAGTTGACGCATCAATTTTTTTACGAAGCGAGTGCCGCGCCAGTAGCATTGGATACGGATAGAGGCTTAGGATTTTGGGCTGTCGAGGGAGTCGCGTTATACATGGAGTCCATGTCGACGCGAGCCTGCGGTGGTGGCTTGATCGCAGATGTGGGGGGATGGGATTCGCCTCGGCTTCAAGCGGGTAGATACCGGCGATTGCACGACAAGTACTGGGTGCCATGGGATGAGTTCCACGCGGCAGATGGAAAGCGATTTCGAGGTGATGCAGACATTCGTGCTTGGTATAGCCAAGCCGCTGGTCTTGCTCATCTGTGGTTGGATGGGACGAACGATCAGCGACAGACATTTGTACGCTATATTGAAAGCGTGTATCGCAACCAGGAGACTCCCGAGTTGCTGGGTGATTGGAATGACGACGAAAAACTTCGAGATGCATACGATCAGTTCTTGATTGTCGGACCAATGACGATGCTGTCGCGGCCATTTTTCAATAATAGGCGAGAGGCTGTACTTTCTCGAAGTCGGCTTACTTCACAACAGCTATTAGATTGGCCGATTGAATTTCGGACCTCTTCTTGGCTGGACTTATCTTTTAGCCAGATCGATGACGATTTATTCGTGGCGAAAGGCAGATCGGTCGCACCGTATTGGAACGTTGTGAGATTGAATTTGGAGTCAACGAACGTGACTGACGTTTCCATGTCATCGATTGCTGAGAGTAGAACCATGACGGAACTCGATTTGTCGAACTGTGCGATTACGGATGCAGGGTTGAAAGCACTAAAGGATCATAAATCACTCAAGACTCTTTGGCTGAATCAGTGCGACATCACCGACGATTCGATCGATATCCTGCTAACGATTTCACAACTAGAGGCGGTTCATTTGTTGAAAACGAAAATAAGCCCGATCGGATGGGCACGGCTAATAAACGCCAAGCCTCGATTAAAAGCCAAATCGACAGGGCCATAGAAAACCGTGGGCTTTCCAACTGTCAGGGTTTGGAAAGCTCCGAACGAAGTTCTTGAAATTCGGGGTCCGTACCAAAATCCGAAATCAGGGACAGCGCCCAGCTTCGAAGTTCCTCCTCAGAAAGGGTATCTTTCGTTTCGACAAGCGACTTAAGTTTCGCTTTGGCGGCGTGAGTGCAGACAATAAGGAGACTTTTTTTCAAGGTATTCATATCCGATTGGCTGTCGGCATTTCGCAATAAATCTGGAATACAGAAATACAACTCGCGAGATGCAACCTGTTGTACGAGAGGCCAAAGTACCGACGCAAGGCTCGGATTTTGAAAGGACCAAGCATCCCAAATATTGGATCCGTCGGCGTTTGTAGATTGCAAATAGTCAATCAAAATC
>JAYVPE010000173.1:0-7862 GCA_043757575.1 Pirellula sp. | reverse complement strand
TAGTCGATGATGGCGTAACCGAAGAGGAAGTCAACCGTGCCATTCGCGAGTTGACCAACCGAAAGGAAAATGCGCAGACCAAAACCGCAACCCTCGCCTATGAACTTAGTAATTGGGTAGCGTTCGGCGATTGGCGTTTGTTTTTCTTGGAACGTGATCGTATTGAAACCGTGAAGCCCGAAGATGTGAAGCGAGTTGCCCAACTCTATTTCAAGGACAGCAATCGAACGACTGGAATCTTCGTTCCCACGCCGGAGCCCGATCGATCAGCGATTGCACAACGACCCAAAATCGATGCACTGGTCTCAGGCTATACCGGTAGGGAGTCCGTGTCCAAAGGGGAGGTGTTTGAGCCCACACCGGAAAATATTGCTGCTCGTACGTTTCGTGGCAAACTGGATTCAGGTATTAAGTACGCATTATTGCCAAAGCAAGTTCGTGGAGATCGGTTCTTCCTGAAGCTGACATTGCGATACGGTAACGAGGCAACCCTCAACACTCCAAGCAATATTCAGGCTGGAAAACTGCTGAGTGATGCATGGCTACTGGGTACCGAGAAATACTCTGAATCGGCATTGCAGGACAAACTGGATGAGCTCAAAGCCGAATGCACGGTTTCCAGCGAGACAGGCGCTATTACTTTTCAAATGACTGGTCGCAAGAAAAACTTTTCAGAGTCAATCGATTTGTTGACCGAAATACTGCAACACCCAACTTTTCCAAGCGATGAAATTGAACTTCTCAAAACGCAAAAGCGATCCGAAATAGAGGCTGCCAGGACCGATCCAAAATACCTCGCTCAAGTTGCTCTCTCTCGCAAGCTTGCTCCGGTTCCAACCACTAGCATTCACTACGTTCCTAACACGGACGAAAGCCTCAAAAGACTAGAGGCAGTTCAAGTTAGCGATGTGCGTGAACTTTACAAGCGGTTTTTGTGCGGCTCGTATGGAGAGATGACTTTAGTGGGGGCTTTCGAAAAAGAAATGGCACTGAAACAGACCAATGCGATGACCATGGAGTGGACCTCGGCGGAACCCTTCGCACGAGTCGCAAAGCCTTACTTGGCTATCGAGCCTGATACGATTTCGATTGAGACACCTGATAAAGAAAATGCGGTCTTGATGGCGGCCACGAATCTCCAGATTCGCTCGGACGATCCCGACTGGGAGGCACTCTATATTGCCAACGACATTTTGGGCGGCGGTTCGCTTTCAAGCCGACTTGGCGAACGCGTCCGCGAACAAGAGGGACTCTCGTATGGAGTCGGAAGTCAGTTCGTGGCAAAATCCATCGATCGATCTGCCGTGTTCATGACCTATGCAATTACCAATCCGACCAATCGCGACAAATTGCTAAAAACCATTGACGAAGTGTTCGATGACTTTATGAAAAATGGCGTCAAAGAAGAAGAGATCGAATCAGCAAGAACGAGCTACTTGAAGCAACTCGAGGAAATACTCAGCAACGATTCGCAGCTCATGTCGACGTTGCACCAGTATCAAGAGGCCGGTCGCGACGAATCGTTCATCGCACGTCGTCAACGCAACGTGAAAGATCTCACCAAGGCGTCCGTCGATGCAGTCCTGAAAAAACTGCTCAATCATAAGAAATTGGTGATTGTTACTGCCGGGGATTTTCAAGGAAAGAATGCGAAGTAAGCGGCAAACTGAAACCTACCCGCTCAGGGTTGGGCTTGTTGATTTAATGTGATTTGAAAAATAATGATTAGCCGCTGGGCGTTAGCCCCGGTTGTTGGTCATTGAACCGACGCTAACGCGTTGCGGCTAATTGAATAACAAGCCGGGTTACAGCGTTGCCATTTAGGGCGACGAATTGACCGAAGGGAAGCCTAGCATACGATCGAGCCAATGGTATGCTGCGTCCCGTTCTGACTTCGGGAAATCATGCGGAGCGTTCGGAGTAGACAGCATGAGTGGCATCGCAGAAGGGCCACTTTTGGGAATTGTGAACAAAGCGTAGACTTGCTCCGCCTTGGCAAATGCTTTGCGAACACCGCTAACATCGAAGTTGTCGTCATTGACTGGAGAATTAGAATACAAACCGCGAGGAGCGAGTGCGGCTATAATCTCATAGAAATCGAATGGAACTTTATCGGCGTTGTTCTCGTAAATATCGCGAATGCGTGGCATATAGCGGTCGCTCGTCCAGCCCACTAATTTGCCGTTGTAGTAGTCGTGGAACGGCGTGAACCCGCAACTGGACACGACAGCCTTTAGACGTTCGTCGAAGACGGCCGTGAAGAGACCATTGTGACCACCCAACGAATGCCCGATGGCACCGATCCGGTTCTTGTCAACTTGGGGCAATGATTCCAGTAGATCGACCGCGCGGATGTTGTTCCAAATCGCTTTCATCGAACCGCTGGCGTAGTTCGCCCCTTTTGTTTTGAAGTCGTATGCGTACTCACCAAAGGATGGGTAATCAGGCACTAGACACAAATACCCTCGTTCAGCAAGTTCATGCGCGTAGTGCAACGATGCACTGCCACCCAAACCAACTGGCTCATCTTTGCCAATATTCGTCGTTTGGTGCAAGCAAACCATCGCGGCGATTTTTCCGCTCGCTGGCAGCTCGTTTGGGATCAACAGCCAAGCAGGCACCCGATCGTTTGGTTCGGGCGTGAACAGAATCTTTTGTCGTCGATACTTTGGCAGTTGTTCTTCGGAGACGACTACCAAGTCGAGTGGAACACGGCGAGCGGAGTCAGGTAATTTTCCCATCACAAGCTGCATGTTGGCTCGTATGTGCGACACTCGCTCAGCCCAATCGGCTTTCGTTTTTACAGGCCGAACATTACCCGCCGCATCGCGTACGACGAGCAACTGCGAATGATCCGGATACGCGAGCTCGTCGGGGCCATCATTTCGAACGACGCTTTGTAGCCAATTTCGTAGCTGCTGCCGAGTTTTGCTTGGCCTGAGAATCCAAGCGTCGTTATGGTTTTGAAAGCCGGTCGAAGCGAACGTGAGGTTCGCACTCGACGCTTTTTGCCCGAGGTAGCGTCGTGTCTCTTCTACTTGGTCCTTCTCTCCACAAATAAATTGAGGCCTGCTATTTAATCGTTCTAGACGCAGGACCGCCGAATCCGCATCGCTATTTGGGTAAGGCCAATTGCGGACACCATCGTAATGGCTATATGCTACAAAGGCTCTCCAAAGTTTGGCCGTCTTTTCATCGTGCAGTCCCAGAAAGTTGCACGCGATCGAGCCACGGGAGAATCCACAAAGGACGATGCGAGACGAGTCACCGCCAAATTGTTTGCATGTATCCGAGATCGCCGCATGCAGGTAGTTGAGCGTAGGTTTCGGATCGTATTGAGGAGCATCACCCCACCACTTTTCCGTAATTTCGGAACCGGCAGCGTTGAGAAAGGGAAGGCAAATCCAAATGTAGCCGACACCTGTCGACATTCCGTACCCGAGACAGCTATCCTCGGGTCGTCCGCTGCAAATATCACCCAAAGCGTCGCGATATCCACCGTTGCCTGTGTACTCAACGATGATCGGCAACTTTTTCCCGGACGCCCAATCCTTTGGCAGATATAGCGAATGGTAAACTTTCTCATGATTCCATTCCTCCATGCTGCGGCGAATTCGCAGACCAGCCGCTGGCTCTAGATCAACCATGGTCGGAACGCTGAGATCGGCCTCAACCGATCGGATGTCGGGGTATTCGTTTGACTGCGCATCGACTCTACCGCCAATAGAGATAAGTGGTAGGCAAGCGAAAAATGCAATTGCATGGATCCATCTTTCGATTTTCATAAATTCTCCCAAGCTTGCAACGTGTTTAACCCGCGAAGTGGCGAGCCCACTGAATACACGTCATTCTAACAGATTACGCGGCTGCGCCTGTTAAACAAGTCGCGACAGGCGCGCATGATTTCGGATCCACCCGCCTTGGTTCAGTTTACTTTGAGCTTAGGGGATCGAGTTTGCGAAACTGTTTCCACGATAAGAGTTTTATTTTCTGACTGTTCAAAAAATCCCGCATAGCCGGATCGGTAAAGATCATTCGGTCTTGATTGCGACGAAGTGAACTGTCCGTGATTGCTCGAAGCTCTTCGTTGTCATGCCCACAATGGATGATCAACTGAGTTACACCCAGGCCGATTTTGGCAATCTCATCGTAATAGTGCTGTCTGCGTTGCTCGGGAATATTCCCGCCATAGAACTGGAGAAGGTTGTCGAGCAATGGGAGCTTTCGCTCAGTCAATTTCAAAACCGATCTGTGAAAACGTTCCGCCAAGGCTGGATATTCCCTTTCCATCTCCGGAGCCATCCGCTTGAAAAACAAAATCGGAAGATCGTACGTGATGGCTAAATCGACATAGACCTCCACTAAATCAGGCCGGCATAGAACCGCTCCCATGTGCGTGTCGAGATGGCTCAAAGGGACACCGAACGCAAGAGCTCTGTCAATCTGGGCCGTAAGTTCGATCTTGACTTCTTCCGCAGAGGCGTTCATCGCAACTTGACTGACGTTGTCCCAAAGACAGCCCGTGGCATCAACTAAACTAGGGACGCGATCCCGGGATGCAACAGGTCCCCAACGATAAAGATCCCACTCGGAATTCAGCGTTAAATGAATTCCATAATCATATTGGGGATGGGTCTTGGCGTACTCCGCGAATTCTTTGAACCAAGGACACGGAACCATCACGCTCGCCGATGTTACGATCCCGCTTTCAAATCCGGCCTGAGTGGCCACGTTCACCGAGTGCGACATCCCTGCATCGTCTGCATGCACGATCAAATAACGCGGCTGCTCTTGGGCAAATCCGAGTGCCGTCAACGATGCCAGGTAAAGAATTGCCAGGGAAAGAATTATCAGGGAAATAAAACCGAAACGGACGATGTTCATGAATAATGCTCTAATACGAGTAGGAAGTTTTGAAGACTGTGAAATATATGATACCTGCTGCAGGCTTACAGATGGAAAAATCGAATCCAACTCGGCAAAAGCTCAAGGTCTCGCTCCGGAAGAAAATTCTATTCTCTGCTTTGACGACCATCCTCTTTTTCGTAGTTCTCGAGTGCGCGCTCACCTTGTTGGGAGTTCAACCTCAAACGAACATCGAAGATCCTTTTGTCGGCTTCTCGGGTCTACTACCGTTGATGGAATTGTCGACCAACGAACAAGGCGAGCAGATACTCTCGACGGCTCAAAACAAGCGTCATTGGTTCAATGCCCAATCCTTTCCCAAGATCAAAAAACCCAGAACCAAACGCATTTTTTGTATGGGTGGATCTACAACCTATGGCCACCCCTATTGGGATTCGACTTCCTTTGCGGGATGGTTGCGAGAATTTCTTCCCGTCGTTGATTCGACACACCAATGGGAAGTGGTCAATGCAGGCGGAATCAGCTATGCGAGTTATCGCGTCGCCACTCTCATGGAGGAGTTGGCACAATATGAACCTGACATCTTTGTAGTCTATTCTGTTCACAATGAATTTTTGGAACGTCGCACCTATCAGAATTTGTTTGACAAGTCGACACTCAATCTCAATTCACAAGCGATGTTGGCTCGCACTCGCACCTGGGCATTGACTGATCGAATCCTCAAACGAGCACGCAAATTGGCCACAACTCCTGCCCGCATTCACTCAACCGAATCGAAGTTGGATGTGTTGCCAGGAGAAGTAGATGAGATTCTCAATCATACAATTGGACCCGTCGATTACCATCGAGATGACGTTTGGCGAGCCAAAGTGCTTCAACATTATGAATCCAACTTGCAACGCATGGTTTCGATTGCAAGACGCGCCGGTGCAAAAATTGTTTTCATTACTCCAGCCGCAAACGAAAAGAATTGTTCTCCCTTCAAAAGTGAACACGATCAAAACGTCACACCGTCCGAACTCGAGCGATGGATGAGTCTCATTCGCCAATCCGAAGGCGATGAAATAATCACCGACGCAACCAAGACACTGCAATTCCTCGACGAAGCGATCGCGATCGATTCACACTATGCCGAAGCCCATTATCGCCAGGGACAAGCCTTTCTTTCCATGCATCGATATTCCGATGCACAGCGAGCTTTTTCTCGTGCCATAGATGAAGACGTGTGCCCTCTCCGAGCAGGTTACGAAATTAGACTGGCTATCGAACGTGTTGTCCGCGATTCGCATGTACCCATGGTCGACTTTGAACACAAGCTTCGCAACGTGTGCGAACTAGAAAACGGACACACAATCTTGGGGGCCGAATACTTTCTCGACCATGTGCATCCTACGGTCGATGTGAATCGCCAGTTGGCGCTTTGGATCATCGAAGAGTTACAAGCAACCGGATTGGTTCGAGGCAAGAGATTAATCGATATGGTCCTAGCCGACAAATTCTCCAAGGTTGAGGAAAAAGTTCTCGGTCAAATCGACGAGGAATCACAAGGTTTTGCGCTTCGCAATTTAGCCAAAGTACTTCATTGGGCAGGGAAATTCGAGGAAGCGGCACCTCGTGCGAGAGACGTATTAAAACTAATTCCGAACGATCCAGAAAGTCGTTTCCTATTGGCTAGTTGTCTGAGCAACACCGGCCAAAGGGAGGAAGCGATTGCAGAATACGATAAACTCTTTGCATACGGCGGGGACTACCCACGAGCTTATCAGCCCTTCGGGGAACTGCTTGCGGAAATTGGAAACTTGGAACAGGCCAAGGCGTATCTACTGATGGCAGTTCTTTACAATCAAAAGAACGCAGGGGCCTTTTATTCATTGGGCCTAGTTCATCTTCGGCTTAAAGAATTCCAATTTGCTATCGAATCATTCGGGGAATCGAATCGACTTTATCCGGATAATGCGCAGACGCTATTCTTCTTGGCGGAAGCTAAGGCTGGACTGGGAAACCATACGGAAGCCATATCGCTATATGAAAAAGTTCTTTCGAAAGGTACCCGCGCGGCGAACATTTATTATCAATATGGGTTGTCTTTGTTGGAGGAAAACCAACAGTCAAAAGCGATCCAGCAATTTGAAGCAGCCCTTGAAATTGCCCCGGACTGGGAAGAGGTTCAGGAGCAATTGGAAATGGTTCGAAAGGTCAAATAGAGAAGAAGTTTCATTCTCTGTGCGAAACAAATTTAGCAAATTTCTGGCCTCGAAGAATCGATTTATTGCTCTTTACACTTGCCTTGATCGGTGAATAGACACCGTTGAGGTGGTGCCGATTCCACGAGCCAAGACCGATTGGGAATGGCTTGCGATGTCCGGAGTACGGAGGCGAATTAAATTGTCTTGGATTCGAACCGAGCACAACACGGCGATTAGCAGAGTTCGAACCCAGTTAATTTGAGCAAGTGGGTTGCAGCAGTGTGCCGCGACGCTCCGCCGTCGCGAATCACGACGGCGGAGCGTCGTGGCACACTTTGTTCGGGCGAGGCAATACGGGGACGCAGCTCATTTATTGCGGTGGATCGTTGGTGACGACTTTTTCGGACGACCCCTTGGTCGTAATGTGTGTTTCAATTGAAGTCTCACTGCCGATTGTGTTACCCACGAATCCGAGCCGTACGGTGTACCGCGAATAACGCTCTGACGTACCGATTCCAACTCCTTTTCCAATTGTGGTTCATTTATGTAGGCTTGCCAAGATCGGGGCCGAGGAATCGGCCACTTGGGACGTACCGCAAGACAATCGAACAATGTGAACCCAACGAGCTCTGGAAGGGAGAACTCGACTTCGAACTAACACAATTGGATGCGATTCGTACGGATCGACGAGACAGACAGACACGTCGCCCTTAAGAATCTGCTGGCCCACGAGAGGAAGGTAGCTTGCTGCTCAGCGACACTCGCAAGAGAGTTCAGAAGCCTACAGGCAAGCTACAGCCAACAACGGAA